>NZ_JARAWX010000052.1:0-24971 GCF_033793585.1 Streptomyces sp. MI02-7b
GGCGCCGCGGTGGCGGTGGTCGCCGTGCTGGCGGCCTGCTTCTGGCTGGCCGACCGCAGGAGCAGGCTGGCCGCCGAACTGAGCCGCGCCCGCGAGGTCGCCGTGGCCACCCAGCGGGTGCTGCTGCGCCCGCTCCCGCCGCGGGTGAGCGGCCTCACCGTCGCCGCCGATCATGTGTCGGCCAGCCGGGGCGCCGACGTCGGCGGCGACCTGTACGAGGTGCTGGCCACGCCCTACGGGGTGCGCGCGGTCATCGGCGACGTACGCGGTCACGGCCTGGAGGCCGTCGGTACGGTCGCGGCGCTGCTCGGCACCTTCCGCGAGGCCGCGTACGACGAGCCGGAACTCGGCGGGCTGCTGGCGCGGATGGACCGGGCGCTCGCCCGGCACGTGCGGGAACGCCCGTTCGCCGCCGAGGAGTTCGTCACCCTGATGCTGCTCCAGCTCGACGAGGACGGCCAGGTGGACGTCCTGAACTGCGGCCATCCCGGACCGTACCGGCTGTCCACGGACCGCCCCGGCAGGGTCGTGGCGGTTCCGCTGGAGGCGGGGGAGCCCCTGCCGCCCCTGGGCCTGGTGGACGCGGCCGCCGGGGCGAAGCCCGTGCGCTGCGGTCAACTGCGGCCCGGCCAGGCGCTGTTCCTGCACACCGACGGCGTGGCGGACGCCCGGGACGCGGACGGCGCGTTCTTCCCGCTGACGGCCGCGCTGGAGGGGGCCGCACGTGCCGCGGCAGGGCACACGCTGTGCGCGCGGGCCCTGGTGGACGCCGTGCGCGCCGCCTACATGCGGCACACCCGCGGCCGTCCCACCGACGACATGGCCCTGCTCGTCCTGCACCGGGACGCCCCGCGCGTGCCCGTACAGGCGTCCGGCGCCCGGACCGTGACCCGGCGTTCCGGAGTGCCGCGCGTCTGATCATGCTCATCCTTGGTACACCTTGGTCGATCCGTGAGCGAAACGCTCATTGCCCGCCTCGTGCGCCGTTGTCGCACGAGGAGCGTCACCCGAGGAGAACCGAGCAGAGGGGCAGGCATGGCACCACCGACCGCCACCGACGTCGCGCTGTCCGCGCCCGCGGGAGAACTCATCGCCGTCGTCGGCCCGCCCGGCCCGCAGCGCTCCGCGCTCCAGCACGCGCTCAACGACGCGCCCTGGCACCGGGGTCCCGCCGTGACGACCACCGTCATCAGCGACGGCGCCTGGAGCGAGCTGCGCCGGGTCGCCGCGGCGGGCATCACCGTGGTCGCCGCGTGCGACGCGACGGTCGCCGCCGAGGCCAACGCCCACCGCGTCGTACTGCTCCCGGATCCGGACGGGGTGGCGTGACGGACGCCTCCGTACCGGGCTGACGCGCGCCATTGACAAGGTAGTTGCATCAACGTTGTCATGTGCATATGCCGTCCCTGATCGGGCGTCGGGAGATCCTCGACCATGCCCGGACACAGCTGAGCGCCGGTCCGGGCGTCCTGTTCCACGGATCCGCGGGCATCGGCAAGTCCGCGCTGCTGGACGCCTTGACGGAGCAGGACGGGGAGTTGTCCGCGGGCGGCTCCGTACTGCGCTGCGCCCCCGTCGAGGAGGACGCCAAGCTGCCCTTCGTGGCGCTGATGGACCTCTTCGCCCGCGTACCGGACGCCTATGTGGACGGGCTGTCCGAAGGCCCCCGCGCCGCCCTGCGCGCCGCCCTGCTGCGCGGGCGTGAGCCGGTCTCCCCGCAGAGCCGGCTGGCCGTGCGCGACGCGGCCGTCGACCTGCTGCGGGCGTTGTCCGCGGCCGGTCCGGTCCTCATCGTCGTCGACGACCTGCAGTGGCTCGACATGCCGAGCGCCGAGGTCCTCTCGGTCGCCCTGCGGCGCCTGTACGACAAGGCGCCGGTACGCTTCCTGGCCGCCGAGCGGGTCATGGACGGGGAGGAGCCGCTCGGACTGCGCTGCTGCCCGCCGGGCACCACCACCGTGCCCGTGCCGCCGCTCGCCGACGGCGAGGTGGCCGACCTCCTGCTGCAACGCACCGGCCGGCAGCTCCCCGAGCACGCGCTGCGCGCGATCCAGGAGACCGCCGCGGGCAATCCCCTGTACGCGATCGAGCTCGGCCGCGCCGCCCTGCGCGACGGCATGCCCGTCGAGGCGGGCGACACCCTGCCCGTACCGCCCCGGCTCCGCGACCTGCTCCTGGACCGGGTACGGCTGCTGCCCGCCTCCGCCCGGCAGACGCTGCTGGTCGCCTCCGCCGCGGCGCGCCCCACGCTGCCGCTGCTGGCCGCCGCCGGCATCCCGGACCCGGCGGGCGACCTGGCCACCGCCGAGGCGCTCGGCGTCGCCGTGGCCGACGCCGAGCAGACGATCCGCTTCCACCACCCGCTGATCCGCGCGGCGGTCTATGCCGACGCCCCGGAACACGGCCGACGCGCGGCCCACAAGCTGCTCGCCCGTGCGGTCCCCGAGCCCGTCGAGCACGCCCGCCACCTGGCGCTCGCCCATCCGCACGCCGACGAGACCACCGCCGCCACGCTCACCGCCGCCGCCGGGTCCGCCCGCCGCCGCGGTGCCCCCGCCACCGCCGCCGAACTGGCCGCGCTGGCCGCCCGCCGCACCCCCGCCGACCGCCCCGCCGAGCGCGCCGAACGACTGCTGGCCGCGGCCGAGTACGCCAGTGACGCGGGGCTGCGCGCGGACGCCGACCGCTCCGCGGAGACCGTACTGGCCGAGGCCGCCTCCGCCCCGCAGCGCGTCCGCGCCCGGCTGATCATGCTCGGCAACGCCGGGCAGGCCCTCGGCGGCACCGGCCGGCTGATCTCGGACGGCCTGGTCGAGGCCGAGGGGCACCCCGAACTGGAGGCCCGGCTGCACCACTGGGCCGCGGTGCGGCATCTGATCGGAGGCCGTCCCGCCCAGGCCGCCGCGCACGCGCGGCGCGCCGCCTACCCGGCGCCGGCGACCGGCCCGGCCGTGGGCGGCGTCACCGCCGACACCCGGGTGGCCGCCCTGGCCCTGCTCGCCCGGCTGCACGCCCTGCACGGCGAGGCCGCCGCCGCCGAGTCCGCGCTCGGCGAGGCGATGGCGCTGCTCGGCCCCGCCGACGAGCCGGGTGCCCGGGAGCTCGTGCGCACGCGGGCGCTGCTGGCCGCCGACGCCGACCGCATCGACGAGGCGGAACGCGAGATGGCCGGGCTGCTCGACCGGCCGGGCGAGTACGCCTCCGTGGAGGAGACCGCCGCCACCCTGGTCGCCCTGGTCCGCATCCAGGTCAGGTCCGGGCGCTGCCGCGAGGCCCTGGACAACGTGGCCCGCTGCGCCGTCCTTCCGGTCCGCGCGGGCAGCGACTCCCCGCCGGTGCTCTACGCCGCCACGCTCGCGGAGACCGCGGGCGGCCGGCTGGACCGCGCACTGGAGCTCGCCGACCGTACGGTGCGCGCCTGCACGACCGACGGCGACCAGCTGTTCCTGCTGCGGGCTCTGGGCGTGCGCGGCCGGGCCCAACTGCTCGCGGGGGGACGGGAGAACACCGCCGCGGCCGTCGACACCCTCCGGCAGGTGCGGCGGCTGGGGGAGACGATGGGGATCTGCGACCCGGTGCTGCTGCGCTGGTACGGCGACCTCGCGGAGGCGACCGCCATCCTCGGTGACACCGACGCCGCCGCCGAGGTGCTGCGCGCCGCCCGCCGCCGCGCCGGGGCCCGTCCGCCGGTGAGCGTGGTCGCGGCCCTGGAACGCGCGGAGGGACTGCGCGACATCGCTCTCGGCCATCACAAACGGGGCACCGCCCGTATCCAGTCCGCCGTCGCGCGACTGCGCGGGCGGTCACTGCCGCTCGACCTCGCCCGCACCCTCATCGTGCTGGGCGCCGCCGAACGCCGCCCGCGCCGGGCCGCCGCCGCGCGCGGGGCGCTGACGGAGGCCCTGGAGATCAGCTCGGCCGTGGGCGCGGCCCCGATGGAGGCCAGGGCCCGCGCCGAACTGGCCCGGTTCGGCGGGAGCCGCCCGGCGGCGACCCGGGCCGCGGGTTACGTGTAGTCGTAGAAGCCGTGGCCGCTCTTGCGGCCCAGGCGGCCCGCGTCGACCATGCGCTGGAGCAGCGGGGGAGCGGCGTACAGCGGCTCCTTGAACTCGTGGTACATCGAGTCGGCGACCGAGGCCACGGTGTCCAGGCCGATCAGGTCGGAGAGCTTGAGCGGGCCCATCGGGTGGGCGCAGCCCATCTCCATGCCGTTGTCGATGTCCTCACGGCTGGCGATGCCGGACTCGAACATCCGGATCGACGACAGCAGGTACGGGATGAGCAGGGCGTTGACCACGAAGCCCGCCCGGTCCTGGGCGCGGATGGGGTGCTTGCCGAGCACGTCGGTGACCAGCTTCTCGGCGCGCACCAGCGTCTGGCCGTCGGTGGTCAGCGCGGGGATCAGCTCGACGAGCTTCTGCACCGGCGCGGGGTTGAAGAAGTGGATGCCGAGCACCTGCTCGGGACGCGAGGTGGCGACGGCGAGCTTCACCAGCGGGATGGAGGAGGTGTTCGAGGCCAGGATGGCGTCCCGGCGGGTCACCACCTGGTCGAGGACCTGGAAGATCTCCGTCTTGACCTGCTCGTTCTCCACGACGGCCTCGATGACCAGGTCACGGTCCGCGAAGTCGCCGAGGTCGGTGGTGAAGCTGAGGCGCTCCAGCGCCGCGTCGCGCTCCTCCTCGGTGATCTTGCCGCGCTCGGCGGCCTTGGCGAGCGACGTCGTCAGGCGCGTGCGGCCCAGTTCCAGGGCCTCGCCGGTGGTCTCGGCCACCCGGACGTACAGTCCCGCCCGGGCGCACACCTCGGCGATGCCCGCACCCATCTGGCCACAGCCCACCACACCGACAAAACGGATGTCGTCGTTCAACGCCCAGCCTCTCCCTGATCGCGAGACGAAGACCCGGGCCGTTGTACGGACCGGACCAGCCCGATCGACAGTACACCCGGGTGGACGACCGCAGGCCGCCGGTGCGAAGGTGCCGTCAGGCCGCACGTCGGGCCGCACGTCGGGCCGCACGTCGGGCCGCACGTCAGGCCGCACGTCAGGCCGCACCGGAGGCGCAGCCCGGGGCCGCGCGGTGACACGCCGGGGCCCGGCACGGGTTGCCCGCGGCGGCCGGTTCGCCGCATGATCGGCCGAAGTGACGGATCATCAGGGGGATCGGATGGCTCACCTCTCACGCAGGGCCTTCGCCGCCGGTGCGGCCGGCGCCCTCTCCGTGGCGCTGACGTCGGCGGACGCATCGGGTGCCGCCGCGACCGGTGCCGCGGTCCCGGCGGGCGGCGCCGCGCTGCCGCAGTTCCGCGGCATGTGGCTCGCCACGGTCGGCGGCCGCGACTGGCCGTCGGCCCGCGGCGGCTCGCCCGACGAGCAGCGCGGCGAACTGCTGGACTACCTCGACACGGCCGTGGACCGCCGGCTGAACGCCGTGGTCATGCAGGTCCGGCCCACCGCCGACGCGTTCTGGCCGTCCCCGTACGAGCCGTGGTCGGAGTACCTGACCGGCGTCCAGGGCCGCGACCCGGGGTGGGACCCGCTGGGCACCGCCGCGGAGGAGGCGCACGCGCGGGGGCTGGAACTGCACGCCTGGTTCAACCCCTACCGGATCGCCAACCACGCAGACCTGTCCCGGCTGTCGCCCCAGCACCCCGCCGTGCGCAACCGCGGCTGGGCCGTCCCGTACGCCGGGAAGCTCTACTACAACCCTGGTCTGCCCGAGGTCCGCGCCTTCGTCCAGGACGCGATGCTGGACGCGGTGCGCCGCTACCCGGTCGACGGCGTCCACTGGGACGACTACTTCTACCCGTATCCCGTGGCGGGGAAGGCGTTCGCCGACGACGACGCCTTCGAGCGGTACGGCGACGGCTTCTCCGACCGGGCCGCCTGGCGGCGCCACAACACCGACCTGCTGGTGAGCGAGACCGCGGCGCGCATCAAGCGGCTGCGGCCCTCGGCGCGGTTCGGCATCAGCCCCTTCGCGGTCTGGCGCAACAGCACCACCGACCCGCGCGGCTCCGCCACCCGCGGCGGCGTGCAGACGTACGACGACCTGTACGCCGACACCCGCGGATGGGTGCGCAAGGGCTGGATCGACTACATCGCGCCCCAGGTGTACTGGAACATCGGCTTCGAGATCGCCGACTACGCGACGCTGGTCCCCTGGTGGTCCGACGTCGTGGCCGGCACCGGGACGGACCTCTACATCGGCGAGGCCCTGTACCGGGCCGGGGCCGCCGGCGAGGCCCAGGCCTGGCAGGACCCGGAGGAGCTGTCGCGGCACCTGACGCTGGCCGCGGACCACCCCGAGGTCGGCGGCAACATCTTCTTCTCCGCCAAGGAGGTCGTCACCGATCCCATCGGCGCGATGAGCCGCGTCGTCCAGGACCACTACCCCACCCGGGTCCGGGCACGCTGAAGGATCCGCGGCCGCGCGGGGGCGGCCGCGGTCCGGGACGCGGTGGGGCTGCTGCCGCGCGCTACGGCTGGGGGGTGCGGGTCACGCCGTGTTCGTGCTCGACCGTCGAGTCCGGTCCGGGCGACAGGATGCACTCGTGCCCGTCCTCGAACCGCACCCGGTACGGCGGCTCCCCGCTCTTGCCCATGACCTCGACGATCTCGGCCACCTTGTCGTGCTGTCCGACGACACGTCCGTGCTGCCTGACGTGGTCACCCTTGTTCGCGTGCATCGGTTGACCTCCTGGGAACTCGGCGGTCCACGGCTTGGCTCCTCCAGTCTAGGGTCGGCGGCCGGGTCCGCACCCGCTGCGCGGGACGCCTCAGAAGGGGTACCGGGGCTGCTGCGTGGCCACCGTCAGCCAACGGGTGTTGGAGAAGGCCTCGATGCCCCAGCGGCCGCCGAACCGGCCGTAGCCGCTGGCCGCAAAGCCGCCGAAGGGCGCCTGCGGCTCGTCGGCCACCGTCTGGTCGTTGACGTGGACGATGCCGGTGCGCAGCCGGCGGGCGACGGCCAGGCCGTGCGTGGCGTTCTCGGTGATGACGCCCGCGGTCAGCCCGTGCTCGGTGTCGTTGGCCAGGGCCACGGCGGTGTCGTCGTCCGCGAAGCCGGCGATGGTGACGAGCGGCCCGAAGGCCTCGGCGCGGTAGAGCTCCGCGTCGCCGGGGACCCCGGAGAGCACCGTCGCCGGGTGGACCGCGCCGTCCGGTTCGCCGCCGCCGGTCAGGAGTGTGGCGCCCTTGCCGACGGCGTCCTTGATCAGGGCGGCGACCCGGCGTGCCGCATCGGCGCTGACCAGCGGGCCGACGACGGTGTGCGGGTGGGAGGGGTCGCCGGCGGGCAGCGAGGCGACCTTCGCGGTGAACTTGGCGGTGAACTCCTCGACGAGGCTTTCGTGGACCAGGAGGCGGTCGGCGGACATGCAGATCTGCCCGGCGTTCAGGAAGACCCCGAAGGCGGCGGCGTCGACCGCGTGGTCCACGTCCGCGTCCTCCAGGACGATCACCGAGTTCTTGCCGCCGAGCTCCAGGACGGCGGGCTTGAGGTGGCGGGCCGCGAGCGTGCCGACGATCCGGCCGACCTCGGTGGAGCCGGTGAAGTTGACGGCGCGGACCCGGGGGTCGGCGATGAGCGCCTCGGCGACCTCGGCCGCGTCCTCGGGGGCGTTGGTGACGACGTTCAGCACCCCGTCCGGCAGCCCCGCCTCGCGCAGCAGGTCCGCGACGAACAGCCCGCACGCCACCGGCGCGTCCTCGCTGGGCTTGACGACGACGGTGTTGCCCGCCGCGAGCGGTGCCGCGACCGCGCGGACGCCCAGGATGAGCGGCGCGTTCCACGGGGCGAAGGCGGCGACGACGCCGAGCGGCTCGCGCACCGCGAGCCCGAGCACGCCCTCGTCCTGCGCGCTGAGCACCTCGCCGCGCGGGGCGGTGGCCGCCGCGGCGGCCTCGCGCAGGATGCCGGCGGCCAGTCCGACGTTGAAGTACGCCCAGGGCCGGGTCGCGCCCGCCTCGTGGGCCATGATCTCGGCGACCTGCTCGGTACGGCCTTCCAGCAGGTCGGCGGCGGTGAGGAAGATCCTGCGCCGCTCCACCGGGCTCAGCGCCGCCCACTGCGGGAACGCGCCGTGCGCCGCGTCCACCGCCCGCGTGATGTCCTCGGGGCCCCCGGCGGCGACCGTCGCCCAGACCTCGCCGGTGTACGGGTCGACGTCCTCGGCCGTGCGCCCGGAGGCGGCCGGCACGTCCTTGCCGCCGATCAGCAGTTCCCGCGTGATGGTCATGGCAGCCCCTTGTCCTGCGGCGAACGGCGCTGTTCGCACAGTGAACCATCGTTCATCGAGCTTTCGGCCACCGAGTCTGCGGCGCCCCCGTCGCCCTGTCAACGGACCCGCACCCATGGCCGCATGCCGCTTCCGGACGCCGCGCCCGGCGTCGTCGGCCCCGCGCCGGCCCCGCATCGTTGCGTCGCGTTTGCGCGGCGGTCGGGTCGATGCCGCCTGCCCGCAGCGGACTCCGGGCACGGTGCGCGGAACGGGCGTTGTGACTACGAACGATAGTTGGCGGATCTGACATCCATCAGCAGTGGTCGGGGCTGTGTGGCGACTTCTAGCTGGCGGTTCCGACGACAGATAGTTGGCGGAGCAGGCTTCGAATGCATGTTCCATCTCTAGGCTTGCGATTGGGTACCGTGCCTACGCGTTGGGGCGCGCTTGCGTGGGGCCAGAGAGCAGTCAAACGCGGTCTCGCGACGTGCGGCTGACCGTGTCCGGCAGCGCCTCGCCGCTGCGGTCAGCCGGTCGGTACGGTGCGGCGGGAGCGGGTCAGCGCCCGGCGGCCGAGGACGATGGCGATCAGTCCCAACGGCATGGCCGCGATGGCTCCGAAGAGGCCATCGCCGGTGCCGGGGCCGTCACTGGAGGTGGCGCGGTGCGGTACTGCCAGGACGGTGCCGGCCAGCCCTGCCGCCATGGCCGACATGGCGACGGTGCGTGGGCTGAAGACTGCGTTTGCGTTGGAAGTCGAGCAGGGATTCGTCGGGAACTACGACGGTTCCTGGACCGAGTACGGCTCCCTCGTCGGCGTGCCGAGCGAGCTCGGCGCCTCCAAATAGGCCAGCAGTCGGCCACGGGCTCGCAGTCGTGGGTCACGGAACCCTGAATGATCGTCTCGGTCGGCGTGTCAGGCCAGGGCCGCCTGCCTTCGCTCCGCAGACGGTGTTCTCTCCTTCGGGTTGGGGTCCTGTCGCATACTTCTCGGTTCCGGGCTCGTGGGCGCTGCGTGCCCTGGTGCCGGGCGCGACGGTGGACCGCGCCGGCGAAGCCCAGCAGGGCAGTCTCACCGAGGTTGTCATCGCCGTCTGGTCCGCTGCCGTATGACAACGGCGAAGGGCCGCATCTCGCCCCCGGGCCACCGAGTGGGAGTACGGCCCTTCGGGACGTAGGTCTGGCTGGGTTAGGGCCTACTGGCCGAAGACGACGTCGGACGGGCCGTTGTAGGCGTTCATGTGAGTGATCAGCCCGGACTCGTCGAACTCCATGACATCTATCGACCGGACCTCGACGGGTGCGCCGTCGACAACGGCCCTGACGGTGAAGGCCATTGCCGCCGCGGAGCCGTGCGACGTACGGATCGGGGTGTCCAAGGTGAACGTCGACCCTGCAGGCACCTGGTCGAACATCTTGGGCAGGCGCTCGGCGGCATCGGCGACGCCGGTGCCAACAGGGTCCTCCAGCGTGGCGCCGTCCGCGAACAAGGCGACAGCGCTGACGACGTCGTGGTTGTTGAGCGCGTCCAGATACCTCTGCAGGGCTGCGCGCACGTGCTCTTCGGTGGGCATGGTGCCTCTTCCTGGGACTCGTGTGATCAAGTGCGAGTGAGTCTCGCCTTCAGCATCCTAACTGAAATTCAAACCTTGTTTGCAGGTTCGATTCGCAATGGCTATGCTGACACTCAGCGTCAAGTTAGGCTGCTGGTGTCGCTCAGGGTTCCAGGTCAAGCCACGTCGCGGACGCGGCGAGGAATCCGGGGGGCAGCACGTCGTCGCCGGTGCGACAGACCGCCCAGGCAGTCACGTCGACAGCAGAGCCGCGTCGTGCACTTCCTTAAACCTCCGGCACGTTGCCGGGATCACAACAGGAGAACCAACCATGCTCGAAGGATTCGAACACGGCTACGCCGAGGTCAACGGAACCCGTCTGCACTACGTCATAGGCGGTGAAGGCGAACCTCTCGTCCTCATGGAGGGATGGCCCCGCACGACCCACGCTCTTCGCGGGGTCATGGCCCCGCTGGCCCAGCACTTCCGCGTCATCGCCGTCGACATCCGGGGCATGGGCGAATCGGACAAGCCCGCCGACGGCTACGACAAGAAGAACATGGCCAAGGACGTCTACGAACTGGTCCGCAGCCTGGGATACGAGCAGGTCAACATAGCCGGCGGAGACATGGGCTCCACGGTCGCCTACAGTTTCGCCGCCAACCACCCCGAGGCCACCAAGAAGCTGGCCGTCTGGGAAGGCGCGACCTTCACATCGGCCCACCTCGGCATCCCCGCATTCCCCCAGCCGGGCGGATGGAACACCTGGTGGTACTCGCTGACCCACGTCGACGAGCTGCCTGCCAAGCTCCTCGCCGGACGGTTCCGGCACATCATCGACTGGGCCATCGACCACTTCGCGGTCCACCCCGAGAAGATCAGCGAGCAGGACCGGGCCATCTACGCGGCGGCCTACGACGACCCCGACGCGATCAGGGCCAGCTTCGCCTGGTACGGCGCGATCCACCAGGACATCGCCGACAACGAGACCTACTCCAAGCTCACCATGCCTGTCCTGGCACTCGGCGGCCCGCTCGTCATCGGCGCCATCGAGGGAGCGGTGAAGGAACTCGCTATCGACACCCGCTTCATCACAGTCCAGGACACCGGCCACTACATGGCAGAGGAGCAGCCCGAAACCCTCGCTGCCGAACTCCACAAATTCTTCGCCTGACAGCCGTTCCAACCCTAGGGACGCCCGGGATGACACTGCCCGCTGGAGCCAGGTACGTCTCCAAGACGCGCCTGGTCCTGGGGCTGCTGGACCAGCTGACTGGGCAGCGTCAGCAGGCCGGCGAAGGAGACGAGGTCGCGTCGCCGGCAGGTGGCTCCTGGCGGGCGGCATGACGAGGGACGCGGCAGTCCGACATGGGCGGCGACTGATCCTGCGGGGCCGGAATCCCACCGAGATGGTCACCGCGAGGCTCAGCAAACGGGGAGCCGTTCGTCGGATCGCCGCGTGTCTCCAGCAACAGCGTCCGCATTCAGCCAACCAGGAGTGTGCCGTGCAGACCCCAGTCGCTGCCCGCAAGACGCCCCGGCTGCGTGCCGACGCGCTGCGTAATCGAGAGCGGATCGTCACCGCGGCCCGGGAGATGTTCGTCGAGTACGGCCCCGACGTGCCGCTGGACGAGATCGCCCGTCGGGCCGGCGTCGGCAATGCCACCCTGTACCGAAACTTCTCCGACCGTGACGCGCTCGTGCGCCAGCTCATCTACTCCGTCATGGACCGCACGATCAAAGCTGCCCAGATCGCACTCGAGCAGAACAGTGACCCGTTCACCGCTCTGGAACGCTTCGTGCACACCGTTGCCGCAGAACGGATCAGCGCGCTGTGTCCGATGATCGCCAGAAAATTCGACCAGCACCATTCTGGTCTGGAAGCGCTGGCGCAGCAGGTTGAGCTGCTTGTCTCCGAGGTCATGGACCGTGCCCGGGCGGCCGGACAGCTACGGCCAGATGTCGGCGTAGGTGACCTCATGATCGCGATCGCCCAGCTGAGCCGCCCGCCGGCCGGGACGCAGTGTCTCGGCATCGACCGTTTCATGCACCGCCATCTGCAGATGTTCCTGGACGGTCTGCGAACCCCCGCGCAGTCCGTCCTGCCAGGCGCGACCGTCGCTCTGGAGGATCTGCGGCACCTCTGACCACAGGCCAATGAGTCGGGGGCTGCGCCACGGTCCCCCTTCCCAGACATCCAACCGCGTTCCCGGGGGATGCTGCGCGCCACCGAGCTCTCGGCCCTTCGCCGCCCGCACCTGCGCCGAATGCTCACGCCGGTGCACACCCGCCCCTTCCAGCTCCAGCAGCTTCTTTCCGCAACAAAGTCCCGAAGTGGATACCCCATGTCACATGCAGTTACCAAGGCTCCTCGAGCCGCCGCGCAGAGCGGCAGTGACGCCAACCGCTGGAAGGCGCTGATCTTCATCGCGCTCGCCCAGCTGATGGTCATCCTCGACGCCACGATCGTGAACATCGCGCTGCCCTCAGCCCAGGGCGACCTGGGGATATCGGACGGCAACCGGCAGTGGGTCATCACGGCCTACGCTCTTGCCTTCGGCGGCCTGCTCCTCTTTGGCGGCCGCATCGCCGACCTGTGGGGTCGCAAGCGCGCCTTCGTGTTCGGCCTGATCGGCTTCGCCCTCGCCTCCGTGCTTGGCGGGGCGGCTACCTCGGGCCCGATGATGTTCGGCGCTCGTGCTCTGCAGGGCGTCTTCGGCGCCCTGCTCGCCCCCGCGGCGCTCTCCCTGCTCTCAGTGATGTTCACCGACACCAAGGAGCGCGCCAAGGCGTTCGGTATCTTCGGGGCCATCTCCGGTGGCGGCAGCGCGGTCGGCCTGCTCCTCGGCGGTTTCCTCACGGAGTACCTGGACTGGCGCTGGACGTTCTTCGTCAACGTCCCCTTTGCCGTCGTCGCCTGCGCCGGTGCCTACTTCGTCATCCGTGAGCCCGAGGGCGGCAGTAACCGCTCCTCTCTGGACATACCTGGTGTCGTCCTTTCTGCCCTTGGCCTGGTCTCCCTCGTCTACGGCTTCACCCGCGCCGAGTCCGCCGGCTGGGGCGACGCTGGCACCATCTCGATGTTTATGGCGGCCCTCGTGTTGCTGAGCGCTTTCACGCTGATCGAGTCCAAGGTCAGGGCGCCACTGCTGCCACTGCGCGTCGTCACTGACCGCAACCGGGGTGCCGTCTACATCTCGCTCGGCCTCGCTGTCATCGGCCTGTTCGGCCTGTCCCTCTTCCTGACCTACTACCTGCAGGTTGTGAAGGGCTACACCCCGATCAAGACAGGCTTTGCGTTCATCCCCATGGTGGCTGGCATGATCACGGGTTCGACCCAAATCGGCGCCCGCCTGATGACCCGCGTCCGGCCCCGTCTGCTCATGGGCCCCGGCTTCCTGGTCGCCGGCATCGGCATGCTGCTGCTCACCCAGTTGGAGATCGGATCGACATACGCCGCTCTACTGCTGCCTGCGACAGTCTTGCTCGGCCTCGGCATTGGTACAGCGTTCATGCCCGCCATGTCTCTCGCCACACAAGGCATCCAGCCTCAAGACGCCGGCGTCGCCTCCGCAATGGTCAACACCTCGCAACAGGTCGGCGGCGCGATCGGTACAGCCCTGCTGAACACGATCGCCGCTTCCGCAACAACATCCTTCGTCAAGGACCACGCTGCCAACGCAACCTCAAAACCGCAGGCGCAACTGGTCCAGCTCCAGGGCATGGTGCACGGCTACACCTCGGCGATCTGGTTTGCCGTCGGCATCCTGGCGCTCGCCTCACTGATCGCCTTCGCTTTCGTCAATGCCAACCGTCCGGACTCTGCCTCGGTGTCTTCCGGTGACGGCGAGGACGCGCAGGACCAGCTCGTGGTGCCGGTCGTCGCGCACTGACCACCGGCTACTGGCTCAGCGGAGCCCGAACGGCCGGCATCCACCTCGTCGCGCTGTCGGCCCTCGGTGAAGATTTCCACTTCGTGGCGTAGTGAGCATGACCCCCACGCTCATAACGGAAGACGTCAAGTGTCCTGGAGTGGAAACCGCTTGCCACCTAGTCGAGACGGGTCACACCGTCTCATGGATTCCGGTGACCCTGACCTCAGCGGGTGGCTGCCGCTTAGTCGCACTCGGACAGGCGCTGTGATGGCCGAGCGCCGTGGAGGTGTCTCGCTCAGCACTGCGGAGGCCAGCCGGGAGGCACCTGACTGGACGGTGATGCTGACGACATTTCGGCGTTCGTGCTGCAGAGCTGCCGGCGAAGGGCCAGGGCAGCCCGAAATGGAATCCTGAGTTCGCGCAGGCCACGCTTTTTCCCATGCCGCCAGCACAGCGCATCTGAGAGACAATCACCGTGATGACGATCGGCGAACTTGCCGAAAAAGCAGGAGTTACGCCACGCATGCTCCGCTATTACGAACAGCAAGGGCTGCTCACTCCGAGGCGTGGAAGCAACAGCTACCGGCTGTATGAGGATGCGGCCGTGGAGCTGGTAGTGCAGATACGTGAGCTCATTGAGTCAGGACTTCCGTCGCGTCTTCTGCGCACCGTGCTGCCCTGGCTCGGACACCAGGATTGCAATACTCAGGTCACTTGCGATGCCCTGAGCCGCGAAGAGTTTGCCGCGCTGCGGGAGCACATCCGCAGCATAGACCGCCGCATCGAGGTGCTGTCCCGCAACCGCACCGCCATCAGGGAGTATCTCCGCCTCATGAGCGCGGACACGCACGGTGACGGACGTCACAGCGGTCAAACTTGACCTTGACCCTAGCGTCAATCTTTAGCCTCCAATGAGTACGCGCAAGCCATTTGAATTGCATAAGGAGATATCGTCATGCCCAAGGCATTGACAGGACGGACCGCACTCGTGACCGGAGGGTCGCGCGGTATCGGTGCCGAGATCGCCCGTGGCCTGGCGCGCGAGGGGGCAAGTGTTGCCATCACTTACCGAAAGTCGCGTGAGCAGGCCGAAGACGTCGTCGCCGAACTGGTTTCCCTGGGGGTGAAGGCATTTGCTCTGCAGGCGGACCAGTCCGCTCCCCAGGAAGCGGCGGCCGCCGTCCACCGGGCCGCCGAGCAGTTCGGCGGACGAATTGACGTCCTGGTGAACTCCGCCGGAATCGCCGTCACCGGCGGAGCCGGCCAGCTGGACGACCTCGAAGGAATCCAGCAGATGATGGCCACCAATATCATGGGAACCATTGCCACGACGCATACCGCGGCTCGCTACCTGTCCGACGGCGGGCGGGTCATCTTGCTGGGAAGCATCGTCGCCCACCGGATCGCTGTTCCTGGCGCTGCGGAGTACGCGGCCAGCAAGGCCGCGATCGACCAGCTGGGGCGCGGGTGGGCGCGTGACTTCGGCCCGCGCGGCATCACCGTCAACGTCATTCAGCCCGGAGCGACCGACACCGACATGAATCCTGCGGACGGCCCGTTTGCCGCAGCCCAGGTGGCAATGACGCCCCTCGGCCGCTTCGGTACGACCGACGACATCGCCAAGGCGGTCGTCTTCCTCGCGAGCGAGAACGCCGCGTTCATCACGGGCGCGCGATTGACCGTCGACGGCGGAGCCAGCATCTAGCCCAGGAGCAGCAATCCCAGCGCGCGGGGCTCCGGGGCCAAAGAGACGGCCCATGGCACCGGAGTCCCGCCGTAGCCGAGTCTGTCCGTACATCCGTCCTCGGCCTGCTCCAGGCCCAGCGCGACCACTTCGGCGCCTACACCTACCGCCGCACCGACCGCCGCGGCAGCTATCAGACTCGCTGGGACATCGATCGCATTGAACAGATCAGCGAGTAGTAGCAGTCTGGCGCCAACGGCCCCGTCGCTGACGCGAGCATGCTCGCGACGGATCCGGCCGCACGCAGCAGCCACCCCCGCGAGTGCCATGGCGACCCATCGGTCTTGGCCTACTTCCCGATGGCCTTGGCCCGGCGCACAGCAACATCCCAACGTCCCACAAGGGCCACTCCGCGAGTGGTCACCCGGACCGGGGCCGCATGAGCGGAGACGGCCCCGATCGCGCTCATCCCGTGGGGACGAGGATGCGGCGCGACCCCGGGTCCGGCGGCCGGAAGCCCCCGCGCCGCCGGACCCGAGGACATCGGTCAATCCAGGCCGGCGACTGCAATCCGCGGGCGACCGATCACGCCCGGCCTGGTCACCGGAAAGCGCAACACCATCTACTCGCCCTGCAGCGAGCTGAGCGCGTCCGACATGCGACGGCCCGCGCGCTCTCGTAGTCCGGCAACAGCTTGCAGGAAGGCATACGTCGTGGGACACACGGAGCACACAGCGCCTCAGCACGCGGCTGTCAGCCTGGGCCTGATGCGCAGCTTCGAGCTACTCGGAAAACGATGGAACGGGCTGATCATGGCGGCACTCATGCAGCAAACTGCACACTTCGCTGCGTTGCGCCGTTCGATCCCCGGCATCAGCGAACGCATGCTCTCCGACCGGCTCACCGAGCTCGGAGAGGCGGGCTTGCTCGTCCGCGAGGTCGACCCGGGTCCCCCGCGACGCGTGAGCTACCGACTTACCCAGGCCGGCGAAGCACTCCGTCCGGCCCTTCAGGAACTGCGCTCCTGGGCGAAGAAGTATCTGTTCGACGATGGAGACGCCGCCCGAGCCGACGGCGAACCGGCCCATTGCTGCTGACCGGCGCGACAACAAAACGCCGCTCTCGCAGAGATACGCCACGTCCCGGTCCTCCGGCGCCGTGGAAGCGCCGGCACCCACGCCAAGGACCAAGGCTGTCGGCCGAGGGCGGCCTCGGCGCGCAGCGCTGCGTCATCGACGGCTTCTGAGACCGGCCGCTCGGTCGTGTCGTTTCCTGACCACCCTGGTCGAGGTCCCCGCCTTCTGCGGGACGCGGGGATATTCAGACACCGCTCGGGGCGGCATGGTCAGTGTGCGATGACAGGGACGGCGATGTCTTCCGTGCCGTCCCCGGCAACGGCGGCGGCGACGCCGCCGTTGCCGGTGGTGGGTGAATGTGATCGCCGTCGACAGGGCCAGGGTGCCGACCGCCCACCAGAGCGCGGTCGAATTGCCTTGCACGGTAGCGGAGTTGACGGAACCCTGCTTGCCGAGTGTGCGGGCCTCGGTGGCGTGGGAGGCGACCAACACCGTGGTGGCGCTGGCCGCGACGGTGTTGAGTGGCGCGGTGCCGATGGCGCGGCCGACGTGCTGCAAGGTGTTGACCATCGCGGAGGCGACGCCGGCGTCACGCGGCTTGCTGGGAAGCGGTCACTTCACAGTGTCACGCGGAGGTAAGTGCTGCGAAGGCGTCGTCGGTGAGGGTGTCGAGCGCGACTCGTGTGTCGACGTCGACCCATTGCTCCAACGCGACCGTCACGCACTCCATAGCTGCCGCAACACGCACGTGCGCTGCCAGGGGGGACATGCCCTCGGAGGCGGAACGCTCGACGAGTACTTCTGCCAGGGCGGGGCGCCAGCCGAGCTGCTTCTCTCGGAGGCGGGCAACGAGCGCGGGTGTGTTCTGTACCAGGCGCAGCAGCGCGAGTGTGTCGGCGGGATTCTTGTCGAAGTACTTGATGGCGGGATCGACAGCCCGCCGTAGCGATGTCCAGCTGTCCTCGTCGGCGGGCCGGGTCCGCAGGGCGTCGGCCATTTGGTCGCCGAGGGGATCAAAGCCGCTGAGGACGACCTCCTCCTTGCTGCCGAAGTAGCGGAGGAAGGTGCTGCGGGACACCCCGGCCGCCGCGGCCAGGTCGTCGAAGGTCACCTTCTCAAAGGATTCGCGGTGGAACAGGCGGAACGCCACTTGGGCCAGCTCGCTACGAACGGCATTGCGCGCGATATCCCGTGTCTTTGCCCGCGTTGTATCCATCCCACCATTGTACTTCACAACGGCCACTCGCTTGCCATACTGAATCTTGATGCCCTAATTGATACTTAGTTGCAGATGTGGACATTGGTTTTGCCTGTGCATCTGTGGTTGCCTGTTTGTGGGTGACGCCCGCCGAAGACACCAGTGACTCGAGGTGGGCCTGGCGCATCGCCGAATAGTGGCTCTTCCATGACGCCGCTTGGGCCCGGCTTGGTGCCGACGGCACGGCATCGCCGTGACGATCCCTGAACGCGCCGACCAGGTCGCCAACCGGCTCCGGAACGGCTCCCGCGGAGGCGGCCCACCGGCCTTCGACGCCGACGCGCACGAAGGACACAGCGTTCGTAGAGCGCTGCTTCATCCGTCAAGCAGTTCCGGGCGATCGCGACCCGGTGCGGCAAACACGGCAGCCGCCACCGCGCCGGCCTCTACTCGCCGCACCGCAACAGGGCCTGGTAGGGCGTTGTTTTGTGTCCAGTCAGGTGGCGGAGCCGGCGATTCGCTGCGGATGGTGCTGTCGGCGTCCGCACCTAGAATTCGCCGCCGACGAGGGTTCCGCGAACGGATGCGTCGGCCAGTTCCTTGATCGTCTGCGCGGGCACGGGCACGCCAGGCGTCTCCCAGGCCCACTGGGCGATCTCCTGTCGCGCCAACCCGTCCGGGATGGTCCCCAAGTACGGGGCGCAGTAGAGCGACGACCTGGGCTCGTAGCGCCAGCTCTCCGCCAGGGTGCCGATGTCCGTCGCGTCGTAGCCCAACGCGTCCAGCAGGTTCGTCACCTCCGCCTTCGCGGGGTTGTCGTCTCCAGAGACGGGCAGTGCGCTTCGGTCCGAAGCGCCGGCTGGCCGGGCCAGAGAGCCCAGCTGTGTGCAGACGATGTTGTTGAACGCCTTGACCACCCGGGCGCCCGGCAGATGGCGTTGGAAGAATTCGCTGGACGTCATTTCCCGGGAGTCCAGCTGTGCGATCCGCCCGTCACGCTCCGGGTAGTAGTTCATGGTGTCGATCACGGTCCGGCCCGCCAGCGCTTCACGCGGGAGTCGGCTGTAGGCGAGGAGCGGGACGGTCACCACGACCAGGTCACTGCCCTGCGCCGCCTCGGCCGGAGTGGCGGCGCGCGCCCGCTTGCCGAGTCGTGCGACGACCTCGCCGAGGGTTTCGGGGCCGCGGGAGTTGCTGATCACGACATTCCAGCCGGCCGCCACTGCCAGGCGCGCGACAGTGCCGCCGACGTTGCCACTGCCAATGATTCCGAGGGTCGCAGACATGAGGTCCTCCCGCAGGTTGGTTCCGACGACGGGTGTCACCCGGTGACAGCCGCCGGCTTCCAAGATCACCAAAACTGATACTGAGTTGCAAGATAGCTATTGAATGGCATGCTTGCAAGTGAGTGGCTGCCGCGGGCTAAAATCGTCACGTGAACACGACACGGGACATCGCGCGCAACGCTGTTCGCCTCGAGCTGGCCGAGGTGGCGATCGGCTTGTTCTGCAGCCGCGGCTTCGAGGAGGCCACCTTCGACGATCTGGCTGCGGCGGCCAGCGTGTCCCGCAGCACCTTTCTGCGCTACTTCGGGACCAAGGAGGACGTCGTCCTCAGCGTCCTGGACCCCTTGGGCGATCTGATGTCCGAAGAATTGCGTTCGCGGCCCGCCGACGAAGAGGAGTGGACGTCGCTGCGACGGGCCGTCGATCCCGCCATCGAGTACTTCTCCCGCAACCCCGCCGACAGTCTCGTGCTGCTTCGCCTCACTCAGACCACGCCTGCCCTGGCCAGTCGCCTGTGCGAGAAGCAGGCCAACTGGCGCCCCGCCCTGGCGGAGATCCTTGCCGCACGCACATCCCCAGGGAACTCGACGCTCCTGGCTTCACACGTGCGCGCGGCAGCCGCCCTGCACTGCCTGGGCATCGCGGCAGAGTATTGGATGAGCGCCGAAGCACGCCTCCCCCTCGTAACCCTCGTCGATCAAGCCTTCGCCACCTTTACTGCTCCGCGCCCTGCCACGGCGTGAACTCTCGGGACGCCGCGACGTTGCCGTGCAGGCGACGACGGGTCATGGCTCCCGGCGATCGTGGTGGCCGAGACGGATCCCGGGAGGCGCCTAGCTTGGGCGTCTCTCTTTGATGGGTGATCAGCTGATCGGATGTGTCTGTCCGGTTGGTGATCACTGATGCGATGTGGGACCGGATCGAGCCGCTGATGCCGGCCGACCCGGTCCGTGGCCAACAGCGGGCCGACCGCCGCCGGACCCTAGAAGCCATCGCGTAGAAGTACCGCACCTGCTCACCCCGGCGGGAGCTCCCAGAATGGCGCGGACCCTTTCGGAGCGCGCACAAACGCCTGGTCAGATCGGCCATGGACGGCATGTGGGCACGGGCCCTCGCGGCGGTCCTTGCAGCGGCCGACGTCGATGACGACGTGGGCTGGACGGTCTCGGCAGGCCAAGAACCCGCCCTGCGGTCGTCCTTGCGGATCGTGCCTACTCTTCCCCACCGTGGAGTCATTCCGCGGCCCGCAGACCATAGCGGCCATCGCCTGCGGCGAGGCCGCGCCGGAGGCCGCCAGCCCGGCTCGCTCACCGTGTCCCAAAAGTCGTTGAGGGTCTCGATCCGCCGACTGCGCAGGCCAACATCAGCTCACTGTCGAGTCGTCCTCGCGGTGCCCGGGAGCACCGCGAGGACAAAACCGGTTGTCAGGCGAAGAACTTCTGCAGCTCGGCGGCGAGTGCCTCCGGCTGCTCCTCGGCCAGGTAGTGGCCAGTGTCCTCGATGGTGACGAAGCGGGTGTCGGTGGCCCTGGCCCGCACTGCCCCCTCGATGGCGCCGATGACAAGCGGGCCGCCCAGCCCGAGGACGGGCATGGTCAGCTTCGGGTAGGTTTCACCGTCGGCTAGATCCTGATGGATCGCGGCGTACGTGGCGAAGGACGCCCTCACCGCTTCCGGGTCGTCGTACGCCGCCGCGTAAATGGCGCGGTCCTCCTCGCTGATCTTCTCAGGGTGGACCGCGAAATGGTCGATTGCCCAGTCGATCACGTGCCGGAACCGCCCCGCGAGGAGCTTCGCGGGCAGGTCCTCGACGTGGCTCAGCGAGTACCACCAGGCGTTCCATCCACCCGGCTGAGGGAAGGCGGTGATGGCGAGGTGGTCCGATGTGAATGTCGCCCCCTCCCACACCGCGAGCTTCTTGGTCGCCTCCGGGTAGTTCGCGGCGAAGCTGTAGGCGACGGTTGAGCCCATATCTCCGCCGGCAATGTTGATCTGCTCGTATCCCAGGCTGCGAACGAGTTCGTAGACGTCCTTCGCCATGTTCTTCTTGTCATAGCCGCCGGCGGGCTTGTCCGATTCGCCCATACCGCGGTAATCGACGGCGATGACCCGGAAGTGCCGGGCCAAGGGGGCCATGATCCCCCTAAGGGCGTGCGTGGTGCGGGGCCAACCCTCCATGAGGACGAGCGGCTCCCCTTCCCCGCCGATGACGTAGTGCAGGCGGGTTCCGTTCACCTCGGCGTAGCCGTCTTCGAATCCATCAAGCACGGTCGATTCTCCTGTCGTGGTACCGGCAATGTGCCGAGAAAGTTGTAAATGCGGGGATATCACGCTGCCGAGCGCAGACCTCCGGCAGTTCGGTTGACGTGCAGCCGACCTCGCTACGCTGCGCGGCCTCAGGAGCCGACGGCATCGGTACCGACATGGCCCCGGTGTCGCTGGCTGCGGCCCTTGATCGTTCGCTGCGCCCGCGGAGTGGCGCGGTATCGCATGGCGACAACTGGCGTCGACCGAAAAGCCTCGATGCGGCTGCATCTCGGTCACCCCCGGGCCCACCGGCACGCGCACCGTCGTTGTGAATCACTTGGCCCTACACGCTCGCACTGAACCACTCCCCACTCATCTGCGGACCTGCCGATGCGGAGAGCATGGTTGCCGCTGGCACCCGCGTCATCGCGGCTGCAATGGCCCCATTGCCCTGCTCCTCACGCGCGGTGCGGGCGGCCGTATCTGGCGCCTCACGGATGCATGTCACGCGTGCATCGCGGCCACCGATCACGCTGCCACGGTCCCCGAACCCGGCGGCTTAAACACTGTGGACACTGACAAGGCTGCCCTTTCGGCGAAGCCATCGCTCGGACTCGGGGCCGAAGACCTCGGCGCGGCCGAGGTGTGTTGGCACGACGATGCGCTGTACGGATAAGACGCAGCCCAACCGTCTGCCGGGGCCAGCGCCCGACGTAAGGCTCGGCGCTGCCGACCCGGGTGACGTCGCTGCCCTGCCCGCGCTTGCTCAACTGCCGCCGATGCCCTGCCGGCTGTGGCGTCTCGGAAGTCGATCGATCTTGAGGGTGAGATCACTGGCGTATTCGTTGAGAAGGGCTCGCAGGGTCGCGTAGTACGGACCACGGGCTTGGGTGAATTGGTGATAGAGCGGTCCCCCTCGGTTCCGCCAAACCTCGTGAAAGTCGGTGTTCTGCTGGGTGTCAGGGATCACGGGCGCGAGACACCGTTCGCTTTGGGTGACTGTGGTCCAGATGAGGGTGGATGCGCACTGGCGCTTGCATGCATTGAGCTGCGGGACGTGCCTACGACTTCGGGGTACGGGAAGCTGGGTGTGGATTTCTTCCCAGGCGGCTTGGCTGAGCGTCCAGTCCGTGAGCTGGGCTCGACGGTGGTGGTAGTCGACCGGATCTGGGAGTTCATCGAGGATGCGAGCGATGGACTCAACGGCATCGTCAAACGCGAATGGGTCCTTCGCTAGGTGAGGCGATCCGCCACGGTGAGTGGTGTGGTCATAGCGCAACCAACCGTCCGGGATGCCCAGGTACTGGGCTGCGCTGGCCATGGTGAGACCAGAGGGAAGCTGAACGAGCCGAACGGCCGCAGTGCGTCGGAGGACGCGCAGGCGGTGATAGTTGCGCAGAGTGACGTCGAGCAGTTCGCGGTACCAGCTGTCGGGGAGGTGCTGGGGGACATGTTCAGGCCGGTAGCCGCCGAACCGTGACGGCGCGGTCGGGCCGCCTGCGAGGGTTCGCGATGTGTACTGGACGAGAACCGTTGGCTCGAGCTCTCGCTTGAGCCTGGGGGAGCATGTGGCTTGCAGTCGTTTCCACGTCTGTCCCCAGATTGACTTGTCGGGTTGCGGCCCCTGCTCAAGGATTGAGCGGAGAGCGCTGCGTAGATCCTTGTCGTCCAAACGGAGCAGGCTTTGGGCGATGGACAGCAAAGCCGCGGTTACCGGCGCCGTAATCGGGGGCTTGTCCCACGAACGGTTCCCCTCGCCTACGGACCTCGGGACAGTAAGTCTCTCCCGCTTTTGACGAACATATTCATCGAGAACGTCCGACTGATTTGAGTTGCGGGCGAACCCTGAGGCACGCGGCCACGTTGCGCAGACCACTGCCGCTAGGACTCGAAGATCACCGAACGTTTGGGAAGCATGAACGGCGTCGGATGCGGCGAGCAGTTCCAGCAATTGCGCCTGCAGTGTGAGGTCTTCTGGTTCCGGGTAGCCAGTTTTCCGGAGTGGATGCCCGACCGCGTCAAGGCGGGCACCGCAGAGTGTCGGCTTTCCTTCGTATCCTTCCTCCGCGCCGTCAGCGTCCTTGTTTCGGCACTGTGAAGGGTGGAGACCACCACGAGCGAGCTGGGGCAAAATTCGGCTTGAGCTGCTTCTGACGAAGTGGTGAGCGGGGAGTCTGCACCGTGGGCACTCCTGCCGCAGGAACACTTGATGCACCAAGCAGCAGAAGATGACGGGGAGACGCCAAATGTGCTTCCAGGGTCCACCATGTAGAGCCTGGATCCTTGAGCCATCACCAGCGAGACACTGCGGACAGAAGCGCGTGAAGTTGGAGTAGATCCAGTTGTCGATCATGGTTCGTCCTCCGGTCGCCCGAGAGGTGAGGGACTCGTTGACGGAGGGGTAGTGCGAAGCGAGTGGGCGCAGAGTAAGACCGGCGGCTTCTGGCTCTGTGAGTCGGGCCGAGCGAGCCAAAGCGGCCAGCCCTGACGCAGGCAGAGCGACCAGAAGCCGTGCGGAGGTCGTGGTCCAGAGGTGATCCGTCCCTGCCGCCCCCGTGCGTTGCAGGATGCGGCCAGGGGGTTGGTCGAGGCGGTGTCCTAGCCGCAGAAGGTAGCCCGCGAGCCCCTCATCAAGTAGAGGAGCCAAGCTGCGAGGCAGAGCGGCGAATGAGTCCATGATCAGCTCCCGAGCTGGGCGCTTTCGGGTCCGTGGTCATCGAAAACGGTGTTGCGGGGTGCCTTGCCCCGCGACTTACGCGGGCGGTCCGTGGTGGTTCCGCCCGGTGAACCGGGGATGGTGGGGACCTCGCCGGCCGCAGCGTCGCGTCCAGGATCGTCCAAACTGAGGATCACTTCATCCAGTAGATCCTCATCAAGAAGTTCCCGCCCGGAGTCCATCGCTTCCTGTGCACCGTCCTCGATGAGCCGCTCCAGCAGCCCGACCACGCCGTCCGTGCGGCGCATCAAGTACTCGGGCATGGTGCCCGAAGTGAGCATTCCAGTACGTGCATTGAGCAAGCGGAGATTGTTCTCCAAGCCTGTGAGGTGGTCATGGAACGCGACGATCTGGTCCGTGGTGGTATATCGAAATCGGTCCAGCTCGACCATGTCGAATCGACGCTCGGTTTGAGTGGCCTCAAGACCGTGGACACGCGCGCGCTGGGAAGGAGGTAGTACCCACTGACGGGAGCGGCCGTCCCATTTTCCCTCGCGGAGTAGACCGGAGCCTGGGATGTCAACCCCGATCAAGATGAGGGTCACATTCATGCTCATCAACGCCCGGATCAGATCCAGGGTGTCTTGGTCGTCTGCGCGATGCATGCGCAGCCGGGTGATGTCGTCGAGGACGAGTACCTTCACGCCATGGTCGTGAAGCGAGCTGGAGACCTGCCGGATCAGTTCAGGCAGTGTCAGTCTCTTTGTGTCGGCGCCGAAGAAATCCAGGATGGCCTGGCATGTGCTCTTGGGCTTCGCCGTCACGGGGGTCTGGATGTAGGCAACGGGTGCATGGATATCGCGAGTACCCTCGACCGTGTTGGGATTGCGGTAACCATGGAGCATGAGCCAGTCCTGCTCGAACGCCGCGAGCACCTCGCAGGCGGTTTCGGTCTTTCCCTGATAGCCCCAGCCGGGTACGAGTACTCCGGCACGGGTCGCCGGCTTGCACTTTAGGGCGTTGTTGCGTGCGCGACGGTTGATCAGTCGCGACACTTTCCGTGACATCGGCGTCTCGGTCACGTCCGCTGGAGTGGTGTATCGACGGCCACTCGGTGATCTCTTCTTTGAGGCTATGCGGTGAGCTCGGCGGCCAGGACGGTGTCGTGGGTTTG
>NZ_JARAWX010000053.1:0-21354 GCF_033793585.1 Streptomyces sp. MI02-7b
GCAGCATCGACCGGCTCAGCCGCGGACTCGTGCTCGATCGTCATCTCACTCACTTGGCGTCTCCATGATCAACAGATCCGCCGTTTATTAGACACTCCCGTCAGGCGAGGAACTCGGCGAGTGGGAAGGAGCGATGGCGACGTGGTGGAACCAGGTAGTTCTGCCGGTGGGTCGTGTGAAGGACCGAGTTGATGCCCGCGTGGGGGCTGCGCGGTGCGACAGGGAGTGTCCTGTCGGGATAGTGGCCGTCCATCGCGAGCCGAACGCGATTGAAGATTGCAATCGTCGGCTGGAACTGAATGAAGTGCAACCCGGCCGCATGCGTCTTGCTGTAGTGGTCTGCCGTCGGATCGGAGGTGTAGTAGAACGGATTGTCCAGCGTATCGAAATCGCCGCGCACGGGGATGGTCGTCCCCGTGGGGTAGGCCTTCCCGTAGTTGCTGGTCATCGCCGATGTGGTGCTGTCCACTTCCGACATGCTCCCGGTGTGGCCGTACGCGTGGTACCGCTTGACCCCTTGCGCCACTTCGGCCTCACTTTGACCTGGCGGTTGGAGGGCATACGTACCCGGGGCGGGCGCGGGCGAGAGGCCGGGAAGAAGCATCGCCTGGACGCGATCCGCGTACTGAGGAAAGTTCTTTTCGTACCAGGTCACCAGATCTTGAAACAGGTGCGAGAGATGCATGGTGGTCCCCTGTTTGAAGTAACCATTGGGCCACTGATCGGTGAGGCCAGGCAGGGTCTCCAGACTGGGGATGTTGCCAGGTCCCATATTCGAGTCCAGGGTGGTGGCGAAGCCGAGGAAGCCCTGCGCCTGTCGAGGAATCGACTTCGCACCGGGGATGTCGGCCGCCAGCGCCAGTTTGCTCGGCAGGCCCTGTTGCCCGTAGAAACCGCCCCCGGAGAAGCCGCGGCGGATACTCGTCACCTTGAACAGGCTGCCCGCCCGGTTGCCCCCAGGTCCGAAAATGGCGATTTGGGCTGCCTTGATATTGGCGAGCGAGTCACTGCGAAGTAGCACGGCCACGTCATTCTGTTCCAGGCGGACCGGCCCGAAGCCAGGCGGGGGCTCGTCGCTGGGGAACGTCCTGGCCTCCTGCAGCGCATATACGGTACGGCCCTCCGTCTTGGAGGTCGCCAAATCGACCGGCAGATAGGCCGGGTAGCGAGTTCCCGCCTTGAAGAAGCCCGACGTCTTGCCCAGGGTCGGGATGTAGTGGTGGAAGTAGGGAAGTCCCCAGGCCACCGTGACGGCCACTCCTGTGGGCGTGGACGGAAATTGCCCTTCCAGATCCAGGAGGACGGACTCGAGGTGGTCCTGCGCCTCCCGCAACGCCTTGGCGTTCGCCGGCACTTTCAGCCTCGCGGTGATGACATGATCGTGCAGGGCCGGCACCCGGACCGCGATCGTGCCCTTGCGGCTCTTCACGCCCGAGCCATCGACCATGACCACCGGCTCGTCCTGCAGGATGTACTGCTCCTGGACGGGCGGAGTGTCGGCGGAAACGGGCCGGGACGGTGGTTTCGCAAAGGTGTCGATCATCTCGTAGATGCCGGCGGATGCCAGCGCGGCACCGACGCCCGCTGTCCCTTGAAGAATGCGACGCCTGGTCAAGTTCGGGCGCGGCTGCCCCGCAGGCCCATTTTCGTTGCTGTCTTCCATGAAAAGCGTTCCCCCACTGTGGAGTAGGTGCCCGAGTAGTCAGGGGTTGAAATGAACTCCCCCATAGGGGACTGCTCGCCATGCGGGGTCCGCGACACCGATACGGCCTTGCGCACACGCCACCAGACGGCGATGACGATGGGTGTGCCGGCTCATTGCCATCGGCATTGGCTTCGCTTTCGCGATAAAAACACACACGGCCCGGACCGGTGAAGCCGACACGCGGCCTGCGCCATCGCCGGATGCTGTGCCTCACGGCACGACGGGTTGGTCGAGCAGGACCGGGCCCCGCACATGGTTGCCTGCACAGCGGAGTTTCAGGCGGCCATCGACGACTTCCAGCAGCGCGTGGACGCCGAGGCCCGCCCGTTCGTCGGCCGCCAGCTGCCCCACCTGTACGAGCCGGTCACCCACGGCCGCTGCCGCGGCCGTGGGTGACCGGTTCACATGGACCCTCATCTACACCAAGGCCCTGCAGTCGCTCGCCGCCGACTCCCACGCCGACTTCCTGATCCGCTCCCAGGAGGAGCAGCACATCGCCGGCGCGATCTACCGGGCCGTACGGGAGGCCACGCGGCGCGAGGTGCCGCTGCTGGCCGCCGGGCACACCACGGCGGTTCAGGCCGCGAGGTCGCTCGCCGAGCGGCTCGCGGCCGAGCACCAGCTGACCCAGGTCATCTACCGCAACGGCGCCCGGTACCCGGTGCAGGCGTGGGCGGAGGCGGCGACACTCGCCAAGAGCGCCGTGGCCTACAACGCGGGCACCCTGAACCGGGCCCGCGAGGCCGGCGTGACGTACATGCAGGTCTTCGACGGCGCCGGATGCGGCTGGACCAGCGACAAGGACCCCGGCAAGGCCACAGGCAGCCTGCGCACCGTCGAGGATGCCGCCGCGTGGCCTATCTCCCACCCGCGCTGCCGTCGCGCCTTCGGGCCCCGCCCGGACGTGGTTGCGCCAGGCTGAGGGTCTGCGAGCCGACCAGATTCGGGGGATACCGAGGTGGCTGGCGGCCGCTGGCAGGTCCGCGGCATCCTCCGGGAGGGCGGCTTCGGCGGGGGTGTCGGTGAGGCCGAGACGCAGGTGTTCGACGTGGTAAAGGGCCTGGTCGAGGAGTTCCGCGACGTGCTGGTCGTGGAGGGCGTAGACGACAGAGCGGCCCTGGCGGGTGCCCGTGACCAGGCCGAGGTTGCACAGAAGCCGAAGCTGATGGGAGCAGGCGGACTGTTCCATGCCGACCGAGACGACCAGTTCGGTGGCCGGGCAGGGACCTTCACGCAGGTGGGCCAGGATGAGCAGCCGTGAGCGCGGGGACAGCGCCTGGAGGGTGGTGGCCGCCATGCTCGGCCAGACACGCGAACACCCTCCCGGCAGGGATCAACTCCCGACAGGTCTCCCACACATCCGGCCCGACCGACTCCCCCATCACCTACAAAACCGAGTCTGGCCCCGCCGCTCACGCAGCCTGGCCAGAACCCCAAGATCTTCATGAGTCTTCTAGTAGCGTGTCGTTGCTTAATCCTGGGTTATTTGGTTGGGATGGTGGTGTCCGGCAGATGTTCTTTCCCTTCTGCCGGACGGGAGTTGGTGTGATGGGTGCGCAGAAGAAGAGGCCGGTGGTGCTGACCGCGGCCGATCGTGAAGAGCTGGGTCGGGTGACCACGACGGGGGTTCATCCGGCCTCGGTGATCAGGCGGGCGCGGGTGCTGCTCGCGCTGGACACCTCAGCCGGTGAGATCGACTCACAGGATGCGATCGCTGCCCGGGTCGGGGTCTCGAGCGAGACGCTGCGGCTGGTGGCCAAGCGGTTCGCCGAGAGCGGTGGTGACGTCGAGGCGACGATCCAGCGCAAACAGCGGGACCTCCCGCCGGTGCCCTCGCCGGTGACCGGTGAAGTCGAGGCCCGGCTGATCGCCCTGGCGTGCTCCCAGCCCCCGGCAGGCCGTACCCGGTGGTCGCTGCGGCTGTTGGAGAAGCACATCGCACTGGTCGAGGACATCCCCGATCTGGACCACTCCACCATCGGGCGGATCTTAAAAAAACGAGGCTGCGTCCTCATCTGAAGAAGTGCTGGACCATCCCACCACGAGCGAACCCGCAGTTCGCGGCCCGCATGGAAGACGTGCTGGCCGTCTATGCCCGACCTTATGACCCCGCCCGCCCAGTGGTGTGCATGGACGAGAAGCCCTACCAACTCCTCGCCCATGCCCGCGACCCGCTCCCGGCCCGCCCCGGCCGCGACGCCCGCCAGGACACCGAGTACATCCGCTGCGGCACCTGCTCGATCTTCGTGTGGGTCCAACCCCTGCGAGGGTGGCGCCGAGTAGACGCCCAGCCTCGTCGCACCAGGATCGACTGGGCCGGCCAGGTCAAGCGATTACTGACCGAGGACTACCCCGACGCCGAGACCGTGGTACTGGTCATGGACAACCTCAACACCCACGACATCGCCTCACTGTACGAAGCATTCGAACCAGCCGAGGCATTCGCGCTGGCCCAGCGCCTGGAGATCCACCACATGCCCAAACACGGGTCATGGCTCAACATCGCCGAGATCGAACTCTCCGCACTGACCCGCCAATGCCTTGACCGCCGCATCGCGGACCTCGACACCCTCAACACCGAACTCATCGCCTGGCAGAACGCCACCAACACCAACCAACGCCAAGTCAACTGGCACTTCACTACCAGCGACGCACGCGTCAAACTCCGCCACCTATACCCCACGCATTAGCTGCGACAGTCTACTAGGCCCTGTCCTGTCGATCTCGACCGTCAGCGGTCACACTCCGATGAAGCTCACCGTTTCCGTCATGTCCGCCCGCCCGGTATGCAGCCTTGGCACGCCTTCCTTTTCAAATCCCACTGAGATGCCGCAGTACAGCACAAGCTCGTCATCGGCTCCGACTGTTCGGCTGACGGTCTTGCGGTACATGGTCCACATCACCTGGGGGCAGCTGTGCAACCCTTCAGCCCTCAGCAACAGCATGACCGTCTGCAAGTACATCCCCGCATCACCCCACTGTCCGGGCCCCATCATCCGGTCGAGGTAGCAGAACAAGACGACCGGCGCTCCGAACGCCTCCAAGTTCAAGGTAGCGATCTTCTGGGGCCGGTCGGGGTCGTCGCGCTCAATCCCCAGCGCTTCGTATCGCTGAGCCGCCGCAGCGGAAAAGCGGTCCAGATACGGCGAGGTCAGTTCGTCCGGGTACATCGGATACTCCCGCTCATCACCCAGGTCTCCCGCCAGTGCCCTGGCCGTCGCGCGCCTCTTCAGCTCGGCCAAGGGTTCGCCGCTCACGACATACATGTGCCACGGCTGGAGGTTCCCGCTGGACGGAGCCCGCGTTGCTACGGTCAGCACTCGTACGAGGACCTCCTTGGGCACCGGCTCATCGCTGAACGCCCGTACGGCCCGGCGGCTGTCCACGGCCTCATACACATCCACGTCTTCGCGTCCTCTCATTCAACCGGGCCCCTCCACCGTATTCAGCGGTCAGAACCGAGCATCGCTGGGGGCTGGTCGACGTTCCGACGATCAGTCAGTTGTCCATACAACTATGGAAAGTAGGAGTGATCTGACAGATGCCCAGTGGGAGCGGCTGGAGCCGCTTCTGCCGGTGAGCAACGGGCGTTGCGGCAGGTGGCGGGACCACCGCCAGGTCGTGAACGGGGTGCTGTACCAGATACGCACGGGCGTGCAGTGGCGCGATTTGCCGGAGTGGTTTGAACCGTGGAAGACGGTGCCCGAGCGCCATCGCCGGTGGTCGGCGGACGGAACGTGGGAGATGCTCCTGCGGCGGATCCAGGCCGAGGCGGACGCGGCCGGCGAGATCGACTGGGACGTCTCGGCCGACTCGACGTCTGTGCGCGCACACCACCACGCCGCTGGCGCCCAGCATGCTCCGCCGCCAGCCTTCAAAGGGGGCTCTGTCCCCAGACGGTCAAAGTCGCTCGGGTCCGGTCGGAACTCATCGACCGGCTGGCAAAGGTGGTGCGGGGGTTGAGGCGCTCGGCCGCTCGCGTGGCGGGTTCACTACCAAGATCTACCTGAGTGCGGACGGCCGCTGCCGGGTGCTCTCGCTGGCCATCACGCCCGGGCCATGCGCCGACTGCACCCAGCTCGAGTCGGTCATGGGCAGGCTCCGCGTGCCGCGGCTGACCTGTGGCAGGCCGCGCACCAAGCCGGACAGTGTCAGCGCCGACAGGCCGCCGCCGAGCAGGAAAGGGCCCCGCAAAAGGGGGCGACGAGCCGGAACAGAACGGTCCGGACGGCGAAAACGGATCTGACCGGGCCGAACGCCGACGCGTCCGCCGCCGGCGCAGGCTCCGCCTGAAGGAAGGCCTGCTCGGCAGGTCCCGAGGCGGACTGACCAGCAAGATTCACCTCGCTGCCGACCGAAAGAGCCGGCCTTTGTCGTTCGTCCTGACAGCCGGACAGGCCGCGGACAGCCCCCAGTTCATCCCCGTGCTGAAGAAAGCCCGCGTCCGCCTGCCGGTCGGTCGGCCCCGCACCCGGCCGGGCGCGGTTGCCGCGGACAAGGTGTACTCGTCCCGCGCCAACCGCGCCTACCTGCGCAAACGCCGCATCAAGGCCGTCATCCCGGAGAAGAAGGACCAGGCCGCCAACCGGAAGAAGAAGGGCAGCAAGGGCGGCCGGCCTGTCGGTCACGACGCCGAGCTCTACTAAGAGGTCGCGCAGATAGGCGCGGTGGGGGACCCGGGCAACAGAACGGGCACAGGCCTTGGTGATCATGGAGTTGTGACGCTCTGTGATCACTGAGGAGGCCTGTGCCCGCGCTGCCAAAACCCACGACACCACCCCTCCGCCGAACTCACCGCATAGCCTCAGAACGAGATCCCGAGTGGCCGTCGATATACCACTCCAGCGGACGTGACCGGGCACCCGGCGTCACCCTGCGATCGAGGGTGGCCCTTGAGCCGACTGCACGTGCGGAGCCACTGCCCCAGGGCCCTCCTGCATAATGTCCCATGCACCGGTAGCGGAGAGCTGTCGGAGCGTCACCGGGGGAGGGTGATTGGAATCAACGCCGCTGATGGCACTGGCCACTTGGGGCCATTGCGCCCCGAGGACCCGCGAGAGGTGGCCGGTTACCGCTTGGTCGCCAGGATCGGCGAGGGTGGTATGGGCGCGGTCTACCTCTCCTACACCCGCGGCAACCAGCCGGTCGCGCTAAAGGTGATCCGCCGGGAGTATGCGCAGGACGAGGAGTTCCGGCGCCGCTTCCAGCAGGAGGTCCAGTCCGCACGCCGGGTGCAGGGCTACCACGTCGTCCCGGTCGTCGACCATGACACGACCGGGAACCTGCCGTGGCTGGCCACCACCTTCGTCCCCGGGTTGTCGCTCGACGAGGCGATGGCCGTGTACGGGCCACTGCCGCTGCCATCGGCCCTGCAACTCGTCGGCTGTGTGGCGGAAGCACTGCGCGCAGTGCACGCGGCCGGAGTGATCCACCGTGACCTGAAGCCGAGCAACATCCTGCTGGGCGCCGACGGGCCCTGGATGATCGACTTTGGAATCGCGCGGGCCGCCGACGCCACTCAACTCACCCGCAGTGGGGGGCTCATCGGAACGCCTCAGTACATGTCACCCGAGCACGTCAATGGCGGGTCACTGAGCCCCGCAACCGACATCTTCTCCCTGGGCCTGGTCGCGGCGGTCGCGGCGACCGGCCATCACCCCTTCGGCGACGGCGCGGCACTGACCTTGGCCACCAGGATCGCCAACAGCGAATTCCGGCCCCCGGACCTGACCGGCTACCCGGAACCGCTGCGGCCCATACTGGAACGCTGCCTGGCCGCTGACCCGGCCTCCCGGCCCACACCCGCCGAACTGGCCGAGCTATGCGCAGATGCCTATGGCCGTCCGCTGCGCGACTTCACCCGTTGGCTCCCGGATCCGCTCAGGGCGGAGATCGCCCGCCGTGCACAAAACTCCAGGCACCTGCCTACATACGTGCCACGCTCACCGCAGTACGACCCGGCCGCTTCCGGGGCACCCGCGTCGGCCCTGCGCCAGGCGTTGCCGGTCATCGGCGCCAGCGTGGCGGCCGTCGTCGTGACAGTGATTGCCGTGTCGGCGTTGACGGGCGGTCGCGACACGTCAGGCGGCCGCCCCTCTGGTGGCCCGACGGCCACCTCGCCGGGGCAGTCGCCCCAGTCGCCGACCGGCGGGACATCGTCCAAGCCGACGCCCACTGGAACTGCCCCGGCCGACTACAAGGTGATCTTCAAAAGGAAGCCGCTCACGATCCGGCCAGGCGGATGGAGCGAGGTGGACCTGGACGTCCCGAAGGTCGACACCAACGGCGCTTTCGAGGCCAAAGAGGGGACCGAGATCCACTACGTGGATTCCTTCGCCTACTCCACCCCGCTGGATTTTTTGACCACGACGGGCATCAGCGACAGTAGGACCCCAGAAGCGTGCAAGTTGGGAGCCGAGACCAATGTGCTACCGCCTACTCTCGACCGGGATGAGCTGACGACGACCGTTCACGAGGGCATGGTGCTGTGCACCGTCACCACCGAGGGCAACCTGGCGATGCTGGAGATCACCAAAATCGTCGAGCGTTCCACATATCCCGATTACGTCACCAGGCTGACACTCTGGAAGATGCCCTGACACGCAACTGAGCTTGTTCCGCTTTGGAGGTCGCGCAGATAGGCGCGGTGGGGGGCCCCGGCAACAGAACGGGCACAGGCCTTGGTGATCATGGAGTTGTGACGCTCTGTGATCACTGAGGAGACCTGTGCCCGCGCTGCCATCATGGCTCACCGAACCGCTTTGGGACCAATTCGCGGCCCTGCTGCCCGAGCGGCCGGAGTACCACCCGGACCATCCGCTCGGCTGCCACCGCCAACGCATCAGCGACCGGATCATCTTCTGCTGCAACTGCTGCGCTTCGGCTGTTCTTAGAGCGTCCGCCAGTAGGCGTTGAGCCGGGCTATCGGATGCGGGGGCTGCGCGGGCGGGTGTCCCAGCGGTGGGTGTACCAGGCGCGTCGGATCAGGCTACGGACGGTGATGATGGCCGTGGCCAGAGCAAGGAAGAACTCGGTGCAAGGGCGTCGCCGCTCGGTATTGCGGCGAAGCTTGCCGAAGTTGTTCATCCACGAGTTCGCGCGCTCGACCACCCAGCGGCCGTCGGTCTGGATCGGCGTCTTCGTGCCGCGCTTGCTGATGCGTGGCCTGATCTCGCGTTCCCCGTGCACCGCCCGCCCGAGGGTGCCTCGGTGATGCGCCCGTCCGCGACCAGGACCTCAGGCAAGGAGCCCCATCAGGGTCTCAAGTCTGGATGGCAAGGGCGAGGACGGTGTCGACCGCGACTTCGAAGGGGCGCGTACTCCGTTGTACCTGGGCGAGTAGCAGTGTGGGTAGAGCGCGCTACATGGCCGGGGATTACATGGCTGCAGGCGACCTCGCTCAACAAGCGCTCGATCTCTCTCACCCTTTTGGTGAGCATCTCACCAAGGCCAACGCATTGTCGGATCTTGGGAGAGCGCGGCATATCACCAGCAATTATGCGGCTGCAGTCGACCTCTTCCGACAGGCACTAGAACTCTATCGCATCCTGGGTAACCGACTGGGTGAGGCCAACACCATGTCAAATTTAGGAAAGACAGAGTATACCATCGGCAAATATGTCGCCGCAGCCGATCTTTTACAGCGGGCTGCGGACCTATATCGCGCCCTCGGCCACCGCCTCGGCGAAGCCAACGCCCTCTCGGATCTGGTTCGGCTGCACTGCCTTACCGGGGAGCACGCAAGCGCAGCCGACCTCGCCCAACAAGCACTAGCCCTGGCCCGCGCAGTTGGCAACCGCCATATCGAAGCCAACGCCCTGTCGGATCTGGGCCGTGTGCGGTACCTGGTCGGCGAGTACGCTGCAGCGGCCGACCTACTACAGCAAGCAGTCTTGACGTTCCAGGAGGTAGGCGATCCTCAAGGAGAGGCCGAGACACTTAACACCATCGGCGCTCTGCTGGCGGAGACCAGGCACCCACGGGAGGCAATTCCCGTCTACCAGCGAGCTTTGCAACTGGCACGCCAGGTACAGAGCCCATTGGATGAAGCACATGCCCTCGAAGGCGCTGCGCGCTGCCACGTGAGCGCCGGCGACCACCGCGCTGGTCTCGCCGCCCTCGGCCGTGCAGTGGACCTCTACCGGCGCATCGGCGCCGCCGAAGTGCCCGCCGCTGCCCAATACCTGGCACAACTCCAAACAGAACATTGATGGGGACGCGGACAGGGGTCTGCCGACCCCGACAGGCAACTCCACGCTCCACAGTTGGTCGAAGCCATACGCGGCCGACACAGCCGTGCACCTAATCGACGACAGCCTGAGGCTCAAGCATCCCGCTGCCTCGCGTAGAGGCAAGCAGCACACGCCGACAGCGGACAGGCTCGACCGCATGCCAATCGGCTTCCAGCGTGCCCATCTGGTGTCGGACGTGGGCCGGATGCATCGATCCAGTAGGCGTTCACGATGCGGGCCTGTCGGGCGCGATAACGACGCTTCGGTCCTCGGGGTAGGGGTAGTAGACAGTGGTCTCGGCAGCGTCCGGGTGCTCGCGGGACAGCAGGCCTTCCAGGTCGCTGCGCGCCTCGTCCAGTGTCCGCAGGGCGGCGCCCACCTTCTTGTGGGGGATGCTCTCGGGTCCGCTGCTCGGGTACGCCTTGTCGAGTTGGACGGCTCGGTGAGCAAGTTCGTCGCGGATGCCGGCAAGAACGCGGCCCATCTCGAGGTGCCCGTCCAGGGTGAGACGGGGCTTCTTGGGCATGCGGGTCTCCGTTCGGCCGATGACTAGGCGGAATGCTCAACGCCGGATGCGCGCCAGGGTCCCCCCAGACCGCCCTCATCGTGGTCATGGGCATCGGGGTCCCGGCGATCAGTCGGGGCCCGCCCGGTACCCAGTCGCACGGCTCCAGCCGGCTCGAACGAGGCCTTTCCCAAGCGGCCAGTCCAGGGCGCATGTCGGCAGGCCACGGTGACGACGCCTCAGTCCGGCAGTACAGCAGGAGCCACGCTGGGTGAGCGCTGGGGGTTGCTGGCGGGGTGGTCGTTGATCCAGTTGAGGCCGCTGGGGTCGAGGCGTTGGCGGGCGCGGGTGATGGCGACGTAGGCGAGTCGAGCGTCAGCGTCGTCGATCGGGCCGGGCAGAGGGTTTCCGTGCTCGTCGCGCTTGTCGCTGTCCTTGGGCGGGTGAAAGTCTCCGGCGATCTTCACCTGGGGCCATTCGCGACCCTTGGCCTTGTGCACGGTGGAGACCGTGACCTGCGCGTTCTTTTCATCGACGAGGCGGTTGACCGCAGCCAGGACGGCGTCCGGACCGTGCTGCTCGACGAGGTCGACCAGCGGCTGCAGGTCACCGCCAGCGGGGTCGTGCGCCGCGTAGTCCTGGAGTTCGCCCCACGTCGTGAACAGCACCAACTCCGGGTGGGTGGTGCGGCGTCCGTCCTGCAGGTCCCGCGCCGCGTATGCCAGGGTGCGCAGGCTGTCCCCTCCCCCGGCCAGCGCGACCCGTCGGCCGAGACCGAGAAGAAGGAGGACTTCGGCCATGGCTCCGATGTTGCTCCGGCACAGCACCGCGTCCGGTCTGGTGACGGTGTCGATCTCGGTGGGGATCGTCTCGGTGCCCTCCAAGCGGATCGGGGCGTCGGCGATCGCCAGCCACCGGTTGGCCTCGTCTGCGAGGACGGGGCCGAAGCGAAATGACTGGGTCAGCGATAGGGCGGTACCGTCGAAGCCGGTCATGACGTCCTTCGCACCGCGCCATCCGTAGATGGCCTGCACGGAATCCCCGACCATCACCAGCTGCGCGTGACCGCGCTGGGCATGCAGAACCTGTTCCAGGACCGGATTGGTGTCCTGGACCTCGTCCAGCAGCACGAAGTCGGCGCGCAGCTTCGGGCCGGACAGCGCCCAGGCACCGCCGGCGGTCTCACCATGATCGATCAGACTCCTTCACAGGACAGGACCCGCAAGAAACGAGCCCTGCCACAAAGTCTGACGCGCGACAGAACGACGAATGGACCGAAGCCCGCCGCTACATGGGCCGCGACCTCCTCGCCAAAGCCCGCCTCCACCCGATCGAGTCAGATACCGACGACACCGCCCTGCCCACCGAACTCACCGCATAGCCTCAAAGAAGAGATCACCGAGTGGCCGTCGATACACCACTCCAGCGGACGTGACCAGGTTCCGACGCGCCGCGCCGTCACCTCCGGATTACGGTTTGAGCAACGGCGTACTCATCCCGGTCCGTGACGTCACCGACTGGTGGCGTGCCACCTGTCCGGTGTGAGTACGGGCAACCCCGGAACCCGGTGTCCCGGCAGAGTGAGAAGGGCTCAGGATCATGGCGTATGCAACAGCGAAGGACGGGACCCGCATCTTCTTCAAGGACTGGGGGGCCGGCCAGCCCGTCGTGTTCTCCCACGGGTGGCCGTTGACGGCGGACGCCTGGGACCCGCAGATGAAGTGGATGGTGGACCACGGTTTCCGGGGTGTCGCCCACGATCGCCGTGGTGGCGGGCGTTCCGGTCAGCCGTGGGACGGTAACGACCTGGACACCTATGCCGACGATCTGGCGGCCGTGATCGAGGAACTCGATCTGCGTGACGTCATTCTGGTCGGGCACTCGACCGGTGGTGGCGAGGTCACGCGCTATATGGGGCGGCACGGGACGGGCCGGGTTGCCAAGGCGGTGCTGCTGGGCGCGATCCCTCCGCTGATGTTGAAGACGCAGGCCAATCCCGAGGGGCTTCCGATCGAGGTCTTCGACGAGATCCGCGAGGGCGTGGCCAAGGACAGGTCCCAGTTCTACAAAGACCTCAGCGGCCCGTTCTACGGCGCGAACCGAGAGGGGTCGACCGTCAGCCAGGGCACTCGCGACGAGTTCTGGCTCTGGAGTATGACGGTGGGCATCAAGGGCGCCTACGACTGCGTCAAGGCGTTCTCCGAGACGGACACCACCGAAGACCTCAAGAAGATCGACGTCCCGACGCTGATCGTGCACGGGGACGACGACCAGATCGTGCCCATCGTGGCCGCCGGCGCCAAGAGCTCGAAACTGGTGAAGGGAGCCGTCTACAAGGTCTACGAGGGAGCCCCGCACGGGCTGGCGATGGTGCCCAAGTTCGCCGAACGTTTCAATGCCGACCTGCTGGATTTCGCGCGCAACTGAGCCGCCCACCGGGGAAGGCTGCGCAGCGAGACCACGGCGGCGAAAGCCCGCGCGTGGTTGCCCCTAACGGAAACCACCGCAGGGTTCGTCCGGCGAACGGCTAGTGGCTTGGCTCGGATCCTTGGTCTGGTAATTGATCATCTGGCTGGTGCAGGGCAGGCTGCCTTCAGGTTGTGACCGTGGAGGTGGTTGTGGGGCGTCGTCCGGGAGTGTTCATCCGGCCGGTGAGTATGGAGGAAGGGCGGCTGCAGCGCATCAGCCGGACTGCGAAGGACCCGGTGAGGCTTCGGCGGGCAATCGTCTGATGATGTCCGCGCAGGGCCAATCGGTGCCGGACATCGCCTCGCTCATGCAGGTCAGTGCCGATTACGTGCGGGGTGTCATCCACGCGTTCAACGAGCGGGGGTTCGACGCACTGGACCCAAAATGGAGCGGGGGACGCCCGAGGGCGATCAGTGACCAGGTGCGCGAGCACATCTGCCTGATCGCGCAGACGTCCCCCGCGGACTGGAAGATCACTGCATTCTCGACCTGGAGCCTGGCCAAGCTGGCCGAACACCTGGTCGGGCACGCTGTGGTCCCGGCGGTCAGCCGGGAGACCCTGCGGCGGATTCTGCGCGAGGGCAAGGTCTCCTGGCAGGCCACGACGACCTGGAAGTCCTCGAACGATCCGGACTTCATAGCCAAGATGCACCGGGTCCTGGCGCTCTACGACACCCCGCCGGCTGACGGGCGGGTGGTGTGTGTGGACGAGTTCGGGCCGTTGAACCTGATGCCCCGCAAGGGCAGGGCATGGCGTCCGCGCCGTTCACCGCGAAGACTGCGGGCGACCTACAACCGCTACGACGGCGTGATGCACATGCTCGCGGCCCTGGACCTGGCCACCGGCAAGATGTACTACCGCATTCGTCCCCGCAAACGCTGGCGCGAGTTCCTGGCCCTGCTCAAGACCCTGCGCGCCCGCTGGCCCGGGGAGAAACTCTACGTCGTGCTGGACAACTTCTCCCCGCACAAGCATCCCAACGTCCGGGCCTGGGCGGTGGACAACCAGGTTGAGCTGGTCTTCCTACCGACCTACGGATCATGGCTGAACTGGATCGAGTCGGAGTTCGCCGCCCTGCGCTACTTCGCCCTCAACGGCACCGACCACCGCAGCCATGCCGAGCAGAATGCCGCGATCAACGCCTACATACGCTGGCGGAACAGCCGCGCGGAGCCGAAGTCCAACTTCGCTCCCGACTCTCCGATCCGCGGCTGGACCGAGTACCCGGTCCTGGCCGCCTGATGCCGACCCGCGCTACAGCTCCACGAGACGTTCGGCAGCGGAGGAATCCGATGCGGATCCGTACCGCAAGACCACGTTCGCCGGGCGGAACGGCAGGTCACGCAAGATAGGTTCCATGACGGCGAAGAGCGCGCCGGCATCAGGACCATAGGCGAAGAGCGCCACCTCGCCGCCTCCGAACTCGTTCCCGTCGAACTCACCGACACCGACCCGTTCGATCGCCTCGGCCAAAAGGTTCTGGGCCGCGCGGACAGCCGCCCGATCGCCCGGCTCGCCGAACCCGTCGCCCGTCAGTCGATACCGCGCGATGACCGCGTGCTCGACGCTTGCCTCCGCACCGCCATCAGCCGCATAAGTCATGCAGGAACGATCTCACTCCGGACCGACATCAGCGGATTCCCCGTCCAAGGATCCGAGCCGAGCCACTAGAGAGAAAGTCGACAGAGCAGCGAGGGCTGGCGGTGTACTCGGTGCGGGCTGATCCGGTGTATCAGCAACTGGCAGATGGAGCGTGAGAGGGCCGGCAGCGAGGGGTGTCGTCGGCGCAGCGTGTGTCAGCGGCCTCGCCCACACCACGCCGGGCTCACCAGCCCGGCCCCCACCCGCACCCCAAGGCGCAGCGCAGCGTCCCCGTCGGCCACGCTTCGCGCTGGCCCAAGACGCGGACGCGCCCCGCGCAGGGAAGCCACCGCCAGCAGCCAGCCACCCCACCACATAGATGTCAGAGTCCGCCGTTGTGCCGAATGGCTGTGTGACCAGTCGAAATGCGGAGGGGCGCGAAAATCCGCCGCAGGTGATGGCGCAGGTAATAGCGCAGGCGTTGCCGCAGGTGATGGCGCAGGTGATGCCGCAGGTGATGCCGCAGGTGATGCCGCAGGTGACTTATGGAACAGCAGCGTGCCGCGGGCGGAGGCGGATTCGGGCGGCTGGCGGGTGTCTCTTGCCGGGCGCTGTGGCAGTGGTGCCGGCCGACTGCCGGGTTCTTCTGCCAGGCCCGGCTGGCCCTTGCTTCGGGCCGGTGTGCTTCAGGCGAGGCATGCTTCTGGCGGGGGGCTGTTTCTCTTGTGATGCGGCTGGGTTTTCTACAGGGACATGCCGCAGTACAGGCGTCGTCGCGGCGCGGCGTCGCGGGCGAGTTCGGCGAGGCGTTCCAGGAAGTCGGCCATCAGCCCGGGTCTTGCCCGTCGCCGTCCTCCGTGTGGGTCCATGCGGTGGCGGCATCCAGCAGGCGCTTCGAGGTGGCCGCTGCGAGGGCGTCACGGAGGGTGTCGGTGGGCGAGACGAGCCAGGGCCCGTCGTGCTCGGCGTTGTTGAGCAGTGTGCAGAAGCGGAGGTCGGCTTCCACTTGTTCCTTGGACGCTCCTGTCAGGTGGGCTTCGACCGTGCAGAGAATCACGTAGGGGTCTGCCCCCTTGAGGCCAAGCGTGCCAAAGGGGTCGGCTATGACGTCGCCTTCGAACAGCGCGAGGGCTTGCGTGTCGTCGGTGGCCGCGTAGTAGTCATAGATGTTTCCCATGGCGGGATTGTGGCAGCCCGGGGGCGTTGTTCAGGGGCACTGTCGGATCGAACCAGGTGGTCCGTGATGGGGCTCTTTGAAGTCTCAGAGAGTGCTATCGTCCTGGCCCCTTCAATGCGCACTTTGGGCATGACGGTCGCTGGGGAGCGCTGGGGGGCTGGGCGGGTCGGCAGGGCGGGTGCGGTCACGGCGGTTGCTGAACCTCACTGCCGTAGCGCCGCCGGTGTCTAGGACTGGCAGCGGACCGCTGTCGGTGGCCCCTGCTCACGTGCGTGACGCACGCGATCGCGGCAGATCACGACGTCATGACCGCCTGGGTCACGCGGGTCTCGACTCATGCCGGAGCAAGCTGAACCTGGATCCCGTGCCGTTCGGGATCAGCTGAACGGACCCGCTGTTGCAGGGCTGCCGGTCGCCACGTGCGGGCTGAACGGGCGAGCTGGCTTCGCGGGAGTCAGGTGAGGTCGAGAACCCTGACGAGCTGCCCGGCCCACCAGTCCGGTGCGGCGGTGGCAGTGACCAGCACTGTCGGGGCGTTGCGGGGTGGGCAGGGCGGTGTGGCGGGAGCACGGGCGCCGTCAGGGGCTTGGGACGGCTCTTCGTCGTTGAGGGCGGTCAGGTCTTCGGGGGGTCCGCACGACGACCGGGGTGTGGAAGCCGGCCGGTGCTGTCGGCTCACGGCCTGTCAGGTCCAGAAGGCGTCGGTGATGGTGATCTGGGGTTCGGCGTGGCGGCGGATGAAGGTGTAGATGAGCCATCCGCGGCCGCCGGCGAGGTCGGCGATGTGGGGTCCGCCGGGGCTGGTGGAGGCGAGGGGGCGCACGGTGATCCAGTGCGGCAGGCGGGCGTCGGCGTCGATCCCTCGGTAGTAGGGGTCCGGGGCGGTGATCAGTTCGGCGCGGGCGGCCAGGACGAGTTGCCGGCCGTCGGCGGGCATCGCGTCGAATTCCTGTCGTGCCTCTGCGGTCCAGTCCATCTGCCAGGGCGGCTGCGGGAGGTCGTTTGTCACTGGCCGGGCTTCACCGTGGCTGCATCACGGCGCAGGCGGCTGTACTCGGCCAGGAGCGCGGCCGACTCCTGCGGGTCCTGGGACGTCGCGGCGCGGGCCTGGAGATCGTCGAGGTGTGCTGCAAGGCGGGGGTCGCGGGCGATGGCGTACTGGGTCCACCACAGGCGCATGAACGCGGGCACGGGTGTGAGGTTGAAAGCGTCCCCGATCGCCCGGCGCCAATGGGACTCGAAGTCCGGCAGTAGGTGCGGGGCGTGCTCCTGGATGGCCAGACGCAGGGCTTGCGGTGTGTGTTCGGGCATCAACGGGACCTGGGGCTTGTCTCCCCCGGGTCCGCCACGATGGACGGGCTGAGCGGTCATGGGGTACGGGCTCCCGGTCTTCCTGTCTGGCGGTTCAGGCCGCGTCCTGGTCGGCGTCGGAGGCCGGCTGTTGTGTGGTCGGTTGCTGGTGCTGCTCGAACCACTCGGCGGGCACCAGATAGGCGACCGTCCTGCCCTTGCGGGTGATCGCGGCCGCCTCACCCGCGATCCGGGTGCGGTCAAGGATCTCCCCCATGGCCTTACGGAGGTCGATTGTCGTGTATGTCCTCGTCTCCATGTACGCCACAGTACCCGAACTATCATAGTTGCGATACTTACCCCGCCCTTTCAGCGCCCCTCCCGCCCGGCAGCGGCGCCCCGGCGCCGGTTCCTCTCCCCTCCCCCGCTTTCGGCGTTCCCGGGTGCGCGGACCCTGCCGGACGCATCATGGGCCCGTGACCGCACACAGCCCGGTGCAGCGCCTGGCCGCCCACGTACGGGTCGCCCTCGGCGACGGCCCGTTCCTCCCGCCCCGGGGCTGGACGCACATGGGCGCCGTGATCTGCGACGCCAGCTTCCACGCCCGCCGCAAGTACAGGTCGACGATCCGGCCGCGGCTGATCCGGCTCCAGGCCGCATGGCCCGACGCCGCCACCGTCCGGGGCTTCCAGGCACGTCTCGCCGAAGACCTCGCCACCGCCATGGACTTCAACAGCCCCCGCCGAGTCGCCACCGCCCACGCCATCACCGACCTCCTGGTCACCGAACGCGTCGACACCCGGGAGGAGCTCCACGCGTGGCTCGGCCGGCAGGCCAACCGTGACGCCCTGCGGGAGACAAGGGGCGTGGGGCCGAAGAGCGTGGACTACCTCGGGAACCTCGTCGGTCGGTCCCAGGTCGCCGTCGACGTGCACCTGCGCGCCTTCGCCGCCCAGGCCGGGGTCACGGGCCCGGACTATGGGGAGCTACGGGCGGTGTATGAAGAGACCGCCGATCTCCTCGGACATGACCGTGCCGGCTTGGAGCACGCCGTGTGGTGGTACATGTCGCAATCCTCATAACGGATCGTGCTGGAGGAAGCGCTTCTGCGCGGCCCAGGAGCACAGCGCGGCGATCATGGAGTGCACCCTTCCACGGAGCGCAGATACGGCGGTGCTTCTGTTCGTCGAGGAGCAGCGTGCGCCGGGTCGCCGATGATCCGGCGCGCGCGGTCAGCTCGCCTTACGCGGGTGTCGCCCCGCCCACACACCGGTCTCTTGCCGGAGGTAGGCGGGGACGCACCATCGTGGCCGGTTGAACCAGGTCACCGACAGCTGGAGGACTACGCCGGCCACGAAGACGACGAGCAGCAGTCCAGCCGTGATGGCTGCCGCGGAAGGGCCTTCATTCGCGTGTTGTCCGACATTGGCAATGACGAACATCGTCATCGCTGCCATCAGGGCCAGGACGCCGACCGAGAAGGGAGCCCAACCGCGAACCAGCCCGCGGCTGACGTCGTCCCTGAACCGGAACGCCCCTTGCCCCACAACCTGCTGGTAGTAGTCGGGATCCTTCCACAACCGCCGGGCACGCCAGGCGGAGAAGCATGCGCTGCCACCCCAGAAGATCAAAATCAAGATCCCCACAACAATCAACTCCAACGAGAACCAGCCGAGATGTCGGTGACGGCGTGGTGGGCACAGCTGCCGGGCGAACACCGCCACCGCGGTTGCCGGCCAGTCTGCCCGGACCAGACAGTGAGCTCTTTCAACTGCGGCCCATGCGGGTGAAGTCGTCTCGGACGCTGACAGGGCCGGGAGCAGGGGCGAGGAACACCATGCCGCGCCAAGCCGCTGTCTGAGACGTCACCCGGTCGGTGGCCACTCTGAAAGAGCTCAGTGCCTCAGAACAGAGGATCGTCGTGCCAGGGGCCGTCCGTCAGCTCGGGCAGCCGGGGGTTGCGCCGTTGGAGGAGGGTCACGGCGTCCTCGACGCGGCCGAGGTCGATGAGGTAGCCGGCCAGGTCGTGGCGGTTCGCGCAGGCCTGCTCTTCGAGGACGGCGACGGCTTCCTCGGTGCGCCCGACACCGGTGAGCAGCTCGGCGATGTGCGGCGCCGCGTAGAAGGTGGCGCCCTCGGGGTGGGAGCGGGCCTGTGCGGTGGCTTCGTCGACACCGTCGCGGGCGGCGATCAGCGGCAGCCGTATCCAGTACAGCTCCCACTCGTCCTCACCCCCGCGCTGGGCGTCGAGGTGGGCGAGGCCGTCGGCGGGGCGACCCTGGTCGAGGCACAGCTTGGACAGGGCGTGGAGGATCCAGTCGTCGCCAGGGTGCGCGTCGGCCTGGGCGCGCATCACGGCGATCGCCTCTTCGCCCCGTCCGTGTCGGGCCAGGAGCTGCGCAAGCTCGTAAGCCGAGTTCCGGTCCTGGGTCGCGGGGCGGCGGCCTGCCCGTATGCCGCGATTGCGCCTTCTACGTCGCCATCCTCCTCCAGCAGTTCCGCCAGCCGCTGTACGGCCTCCGCATGCCCGTCCAGTGCGGCGTAGGCGCGAAGTTCCTCGATTCGGTCGTGCCGGGCCAACAGGTCGGCGAGTTGGTCCCGGCAGTTGATTGAGACGATCTGCCGGCGGCGCAGCAGAGCGATGGCCACATCGATGTGGCCCTGGCGCTCGCGGATCGTCGCGAGCAGGCCGAGCGCCATGTCGGAATCGAGGCCGTGGCAGCACCATGGGCCGTCGCAGCAGTGGTCGGCCCGGATTCGGCCGGTGAGCAGCGCGGCGGCCTCCTCATCGCGGCCGGCAACGGAGGCGACGTCGACCAGGGCGGTGGCGAGCACCCAGTCGTCGACGTGCGGCACGAGCAGATCGGACGCCTCCTCGGCGCGACCGTGCCGGGCGAGTAGACGGGTGTAGAACTCCAGCGCCATCGGATGCCCGGCCGCCATACGGACCCGGGTGATCTCGATCGCCTCGTCGATACGGCCCCAGCCCTCCAGCAACTCGGCCACGGCGGTGACGGCCGTCCACCATCTGGTTGCCCGGTACGGGGCAAGCACCTCCAACGCCTCGGCCTGCCGGTCCTGCTTCCCCAGCAACCGTGCCCACGCCACGGCGCAGAACCACTCCCCCCGCCCCGCCTGCTGCTCCACCACCTCGACGTAGCCGCGTTCAAGCAGCCGCGAGACGAGTTCCGGCGGGATGCAGCCGGACCGCGTCCGGGCCTGGTAGTCAAGATCAGCAGCGTCCACGGCCACGCACCATAACGCTCGCCCCTGACACCCCACCGACACCACCGGCGGTCTCGAATACAGCACAGTCGCAATCACACTCCCCGCCCGTCTACGCCTCCCAATGAACCCCCGCCCAACGCCAGGCCCACGCCAACGACCTCGCCAAACCCCCCGGCCCAACCGCCGGCACCGCACGCTCCCACCGCAGCAAAGCCGACCAGACCTCGCCGAATGGCTCCCCTAAGGCTCCGCGGCAGGCTCACCGACCGTCGCGACCAACTGCGGAACAGCATCCGTTCGAGCTGAACGGCGCGCAGACCGAACAGCGGGGATGGCCGGGCCGGAAGGGGGCCTGCCCGGTGCCTTCTCAGCAGGTTCAGTCGCGCAGCCAGCCGAACAGTCCCTTGCCACGGCGTTCGCGTTCCCACTCGGCCTCTGCGTCGATTCGTTCCCGGTCGAGGCGTTCACGCTCACTGCGGCAGGGCGGGCACTCTTCTCCGGGCGCCGGGCCATCGTTTTGCTTGTCGTCGTCGTCCGGGTGGACGTCGGCGCCGCAGGTCGGGCAGGGCCATGCCTGTTCCTGTCGGCGGCGCTGTTCTTCCTTGCGTCGCTGCCTACGGGCCTCCTTGGCCGCGGCGCGGGCTTGCTCAGCGGCCTGGCGGGCGGCGCGTCGCTGTTCGTCCCGCTGCTGGTAGGCGCGGTGGTCGTCGGGGTTGTCCAGGGCGGTGGTGAGTGCCTCGTGGACGCTGTGGCCGAAGCGCCACCACACCGGGCAGTGCGGGCCATCAGCAGCCAGCCGGTCCAAGGTGGTGGCCAGGACGGGCACCGTGCGGTCGTAGCCGCGCCAGCCGTCCTGCTTGCCCGAAGCGTCGGTGTACGGGCCGGCCTGCCAGGTGCCCTGCCAGTAAGGGGCCGAGAGGCGGGCGACGTCGCTGATGCGGCGTTGCAGTACCTGGGGGTTGACCCGTCGGGTGAAGACGATCGCCACCGGCGGGTAGCCCCCGCGGCCGGAGTCCTCCCACCGTGTCGACCACAGCGGGACGGTGTCCCCTACGCCGTGGCCGTTCGCGGTGCGCTGGAAGAAGCGGTGGTAGCGGGCGATCTTGTCCGCCAGTACAGCTGCTGGTTCGGTGTGGTTGTCGACCTCCACGAACAGCACGGGCATCT
>NZ_JARAWX010000054.1:0-19613 GCF_033793585.1 Streptomyces sp. MI02-7b
GTTCACGACAGTGCGGACGCGGTGCGTGTGGCGCGGGCGATCGAGGGGGCGCGGTGAGCGGGCGGCGGCCTGGTACGCGGTCACCTGCGGTGCCCCGGGGCGACCGGCGGGCGTGCGCCACGACGGCGGTCCCGGCCACGGAAAGGATCGGGCGCGCGCCCCGGGCCCCGTGGAGCGGCCGGGCCGGCTCACCCGTTCGGAGGCCGCCGCGCGAACTCCCGGCGCGGTCACTCCCAGTCCAGGCACAGGACGAGCGCGTCGTCCTCGGCGTCCGGCACCGCGCGGTAGCCGGGCAGCTCGCGCAGGACGGCCCGCGGCACATCACTCGGCGGTACCAGCCGGGTGGCCAGCATCGCCCGCGCCAGGGCCTGTTCGCCGTACGCCTCACCGGACGGGGAAGCGGTGGCGTACACCCCGTCGCTGACGATGACGAGCCGGTCGCCGGAGCGCACCTCGAACCGTTGGACGACGTACGGGGTGTCCTCGAACATGCCCAGGGGCGACTGCGGCTCGAAGGGGACGGTCTCCACCGCTCCCGCGCGCAGCCGGTACACACGCGGCGACCCGGCGTCGACCACGTCGACCGTGCCCGTGGCCCGCTCGAACCGCATCAGCAGCACCGACACGTAACTGTCGCCCCGGTAGCGGGCGTAGACCGCCTGGTCGGCCAGGGCCGCCTGGTCGGCGAGGGGCACACCGGCGCGCCGGGCGTTGCGCAGCGCGTTGATCGTGAGGCTGGTCAGCAGGGCGGCGTCGATGCCCTCGCCCATGCCGTTGGTGACGGTCAGCGTCAGGTCGTCCGCGGACGCCGACCAGTCGAAGTTGTCGCCGTGGATGTCGTACGCGGGCTCCAGCTGGGCGCCGAGCGCGTACCCGGGCCGGGCGAGTGAGTGCCCGGGCAGCAGCTGCCACTGGATCTCGGCGGCGAGGGTGAGGCGGTCGCGGCGGCGGGCCCGCAGGTACAGGTCGGTGTCGCGGTCGGCGACCAGGATGTGGTGGCCCAGCATCTCCGCGATCTCGCCGAGCTCCCCGACCGTCTCGGCGTCACCGGCGTCACCGGCGTCACCGGCGTCACCGGGGCCGGTCCCCGCCGCGAATCCGACGCCCAGCACACCGATGCGGTCGCCGCGCACGCTGATCGGCAGGTGCAGCAGCACACCGTCGGCGACGGCCTCGGTGACCGGCTCCTGCGCCCCGAACGCCCGGCCCGCCGGACTGCCGGCGATCCCAACGAGGTCGGCGGCGCCGGGACGGGCGCCCACCGGCTGGAGCACGGTCTGGCCGTAGTCGGCCAGCAGGACGTCCACCGATCGCGCCCCGTAGTGCTGCCGCAGCACCCCGCGGACGGCGTCGGGGAGGGCGTGGGGGGCGGAGGCGCGCAGCGCGCGCTCGGCGGAGAGGAGAGCGGAGGTGTTCACCGGTTCGCTGGGGTCCTTCTGGGAGGAGGGGAGGGTCGGTTACGGTGGCAGGGCCGAGGGGAGCCGTGATGTGTACCCCTATATCCGTTTCCTGCCCGCTCCGGGCCCGAGACATGACGCCCAGGAGATGACCTTGTCCGCGAGTCGCCCGACCCACCGGGACGTCGCTGCCGAGGCGTCGTCGATGGTCGAGGCGCTGGAGGTGCTCTGGGGCCGGGGTCGGGACGCGGGGGATCCGCCCGTCCCGCCCTCGCAGCTGCGCCTGCTGTTCGCGCTGGAGGGGAACGAGGGCGCCAATCTGCGCACCCTGTGCGAACTGCTCGGCGCCGCGCCGCCCGCGATGAGCCGGCTCTGCGACCGGCTGCAGGCTGTGGGATACCTCACCCGGGACATCAGCCCGACCTCGCGCCGTGAGGTGCGGCTGTGGCTCACCCCCCGCGGGGCCGCGCTCCTCACCGAGCTGCGCGAACGCCGCGAGCGGGAGCTCGCCACTGTCGTCGCCGCGATGCCCGAGCGGGCCCGGCGGGCCCTGCTGGAGGGGCTCGCGGCCTTCCGGACGGCAGCGGCGGCCACCGGGCCGGCCGGCGCCTCCGCCGCGACCGAGGGGCGGAGCCGGAGCGCATAGGTGCGCACGGGATTCTCACTTCTTGAACGGGTTGTTCCCGACCCGGGTGTGCTCCGTGTATCTGTTGCAGGGTATTACTGTTGCCGAACGGCAATGATCGAAGATGATCCGCAGTGTCGCAAAGGCCACCCGGCCAGGGTGTCCTTCGCGTACGATCCCATCGCCCCGCACGGGGCACCGCTGGGGTGGGGAGACGATGTGGAAGGCAACACCCTGACTCCGCCTGGGGGGTTGATCCCCAGACCGGGTGACAGCACGAGCCGGCGGCTCGCCGTGCTCCTGGTCGAGGACGACGCCGGCGACGCACTCCTGGTCGAGGAACTGGTCGCCGACAGCGGCGTGCCGGTCGACCTGCGCTGGGTACGCTCGCTCGCCGAGGCCGGCGACGCCCTCCGTGCCCTCCCCGCAGACTGCGTCCTGCTGGACCTGCACCTCCCGGACGGCCAGGGGCTGGCCGCCCTCGGCAGGGCCCTGGCCCTGACCCAGCGGGCGGCGGTCGTGGTGCTCACCGGCCTGGCCGAGGAGCGCACGGGGCTCGCGGCGGTGTCCGCCGGCGCCCAGGACTACCTGGTCAAGGGGCGTGTGGAGCCGGAGCTGCTCGGCCGCGCGCTGCGGTACGCCGTGGAGCGCAAGCAGTCCGAACGCGCCGCCGTCGCGCTGCGCGCCAGCCAGATGCGGGCCGAGGAGAACGCCCGGCTCGAACGCGGTCTGCTGCCGCTGCCGATGTTGCGCACCAAGGACGTCACCGTCACCGCGCGCTACCGTCCGGGCCGCGCCGACGCCCTGCTGGGCGGGGACTTCTTCGACGTGGTGGAGACCGCCGAGGGCGTCGTCCACGCGGTCATCGGAGACGTCTCCGGTCACGGCCCCGACGAGGCCGCGCTGGGCGTGGGCCTGCGCATCGCCTGGCGCACCCTGGTCCTCAGCGGCGTCCAGGGCGGTCGCCAGCTGTCCCTGCTGGAAGAGGTGCTGGTCGCCGAACGTGCGGCGCCCGAGATCTTCGCCACCGCCACGGTGGTCACCCTCAGCCAGGACCGCAGCAGCGCGTCGGTGTGGCGGGCCGGCCACCACGGCCTGCTCAGCAGCACGGCGGAGGGCGAGGTCGAGTACGCCGAGCCGGCCGGTGGCCCTGCCCTCGGCCTGATCCCCGGTGCCGGGAACTGGCCCGAGGGCCGACTCGCCCTGCGCCCCGGACAGGCCCTCACCCTCTTCACCGACGGCCTGTTCGAGGGCCGCACCGGCGACGGGCGGCTGGGCGAGGCCGGACTGCTCGCGCTGGCCAGGGAGCACGCCGCGCTGGCGGCTCCGGAGTTCGTCGACACCCTCATCGACCGGGCCGAGTCGCTGGCCGCCGGACACGGCGGCTTCGACGACGACGTCGCGGTCGTCCGCCTCGACTGGGACCACACGTCATGACCACCACGCGGCTCACCCCGGCGGGCCGGATCGCCCTCGCCCCCGCCGCCCTCGTCGTGGTGGTGGGCGCGGTCGCCGGCTTCGCCCCCCACCAGCCCCCGCGCACCGCGGCCGCGGACCACCCGGCCGGGTACGCGGTCGCCACCGGCGCCCCCGTCCCGGCGCCCGCCCTGATCCGCCGGGCCGTGGGCCATGAGGCAGCGCCCGGCCGCGCCGGCGGGTCCGCCCTCCCGCCGCGCACCACGGCCGCCGCCCAGGACGATCCCGCCGGGATCACCGTGCCGTACTGGGCCGTCGCGGCCGTGCTGGCCGTCCTCCTGCTCGCCGCGGCGGGCCTCGCCGTACTCGTGCACCGCAGGGCCCTGCGGCAGCTCACCCCGCTGCGCGAGGCCCTGCGCGCGCTGGAGGGGTCCCGCCGCAACGCCGACGCCGAACTGGCGCAGTCCCGGCAGCGCGAGGAGCGACTGCGCGGCGCCGGCAGCGAGTTGCAGCAGTTCGCCTACGTCGCCTCGCACGACCTGCGGGAGCCGCTGCGCAAGGTCATCTCCTTCTGCCAGTTGCTGGAGAAGCGCTACGGCGACCGCCTCGACGAGCGGGGTCTGCAGTACATCGCGTACGCGGTCGACGGTGCCAAGCGGATGCAGGTGCTCCTGGGCGACCTGCTCGACTTCGCGCGCTCCGGCCGGCCCGACGACGGCGATGTCGAGGTCGCGCTGGACGAGTCGCTGGACCAGGCACTGGCCAACCTCGCCGGGCCGATCGAGGAGTGCGGCGCCGCGGTGGAGCGGCCGCCCGCCCTGCCCCGCACGATCGGCGATCCGACGCTGCTGACGATGCTCTGGCAGAACCTCCTCGGCAACGCCGTCGCCTTCCGTTCGCCGGAGCGCGCACCGCGCATCGGCATCACCTCGGACGGCCCGGACGAGGACGGCCTGCTCGGCTTCGCCGTCACCGACAACGGCGTCGGCGTCCCGGCGGCCTACGCGGAGAAGGTCTTCGGCGTCGTGCCGCGCCCGCGCGAGGGGGAGCCCCGGGGCGACGGCAACGGCATCGGTCTGGCACTCTGCAAGAAGATCGTGGAGCACCACGGAGGCCGGATCTGGCTCGACCCCGCGCCGCGCGAGGGGACCCGCATCCGCTTCACCCTGCCCGCCGCCGCGCGGACCGCCCCATTGGAGGAGTGACGCCTTGACCGTGCCGCCCCAGCCAGAACCGATCGTCGTCCTCCTGGTCGAGGACGACGCGGGCGACGAGCTGATGACCCGTGAGGCCTTCGAGGAGCACAAGATCCGCAACGTGCTGCACGTCGTCCGCGACGGCGAGGAGGCGCTGGACTTCCTCCACCGCCGCGGACAGCACGCGGACGCGCCCAGGCCGGGCCTGATCCTGCTCGACCTCAACCTGCCGCGCTACGACGGCCGCGAGGTACTGGCCGACGTCAAGGCCGACGCCTCGCTGTGCGACATCCCGGTCGTCGTCCTGACCACCTCCGAGGCGGAGGAGGACATCGTGCGCAGTTACAAGCTGCACGCCAATGCCTATGTCACCAAGCCCGTCGACTTCGAGCGGTTCATCGAGGTCGTCCGGCAGATCGACGACTTCTTCGTCACCGTGGTGAAGCTGCCGGGGCGCTGACCCGCCGCCGGCGGGTGCCGGCAAGTGCCTGCCCGGACACCGCTCAGACGTCGCGCCAGCGCGCCATCGCGCCGGAGAAGAGGCCGAACAGGACCAGGCCCACCGCGACCGCCGCCAGCAGCCAGGGCCCGGCGGGGGTCTCGCGGAACGTCCGCAGGGTGTCGTCCAGTCCCTTGGCCCGGCCGGGGTCGAAGCGCACGGCGGCGATGACGGCGAAGCAGCCCGCTGCGGCGAACACCACCCCGCGGCTCGTGCCCCCGCCCACGCCCAGGGTCTCGACCACCTTCCGGGTGCGCGCCGACATGGCGCCGGTGCGCAGGTGCTTGCGGAAGCGGCGCATGATCGCCCGCACGGCGATCCAGCCGCCCGCCCCGACCAGGACCAGACCCGCCGCGCCGACCAGCCAGCGGCCCATCGGCCAGCCCAGCACCTCGGCGGTGACGTCCTTGGAGGCCTGGTCGCTCGACCCGCCGGACCCGCCGCCGGACCCGCCGTTCACCGCGAAGGTCGCCACCGAGTAGGTGACGAAGCCGTAGAAGACCGCGCGGACCCCCGACTGCACCCGTTTGGACGCCTTGCCGCCGTCCGGCCCGGCCGCCCCGAAGGCGGCCTCCGACAGCCGCCACAGTGTCATCCCGGCCAGTCCCACGGTCAGGGCCCAGACCAGGAAGCCGCCGAGGGGCTGAGCCGCCAGCTCGGCCACCGCGCCACCGCGGTCGGCCTGCTGCGAGGAACCGCCGAAGGCGATCCGCAGAGCGAGGATGCCGGTCAGTACGTAGATGACCCCACGGGCCGTCAGTCCGGCACGTGCGCCCGCCCGGATGGCGCGCCGCCCCCCGCTGCCGGGCCGCACCGCGGTGGCTGTTCCCGTCGTGTCCATGGCCGGACCTCCCTGCGCTGGGCCTGTGTGGTCCCCGGCTGCCCCGTACCGGGCCGGTGAAACAGCGGGGCCCGGCGCCGGCGGCGGCCGGCCTGCGTGGAGTCGCCGGGCCGGGGTAGCCGGGTGGATGCAGACAGACATGCGAACAGGGCGCGAGGGTTGGGGTAGGGATGGAGATTTCGAGCATCATCAGCGCGATCGTGATCGGTCTGATCATCGGTCTGCTGGGACGCCTGCTGGCGCCCGGCCGGCAGCCGATCGGGCTGCTGTGGACGATCGTCGTGGGCATCGTCGCCGCGTTCATCGGCAGCGCCATCGCCGCGGGACTCGGGGTCGCGGACACCGAGGGCGTCGACTGGATCGAGTGGCTGATCCAGATAGCCCTGGCGGCCGTCGGTGTCACGGCACTGGCCAGGACCCGGCTGGGGCGCTGACGCACTGACGAGCCGACGGAACGACACGACGGTCCGGCCGCCCCACGAGGGGCGGCCGGACCGTCGTGTGCGGACCGAGCTCAGATCACGTCGAGCTGGTCCGGGTCGAACAGTGAACGGTTGCTGAGCCCCTGGCCGGCGGGCAGCTGACCGGCCGGACCCTGGCCGACCGCGGCCTGGGAGTCCTTGTCGGGGAACCCGCCGACGCCACCGACACCGCCGATGCCACCGATGCCGCCGCCGAAGTTGCCGCCTCCGCCGCCGTAGTTGCCTCCGCCGCCGAAGTGGCCGCCTCCGCCGTGGCCACCGCGACCGTGGTGGTGCCGGCCGCACTTGCAGTGGTGCCGGCCGTGGCCGTCCCGGCCGCCGCGGTCGTCGCGGCAACCGCGACCGTCACGCCCGTCCCCGCGCCCGCCGCGTCGGTCGTCCCCGCGCCCGCCGCGTCCGTCGCCGCGGTCGTCCCGGTCGCAGCGGTCGTCCCCGCGCCCGTCGCGCCCGTCCCGTCCGTCGCCACGGTCGTCGTCGCGACCGCCGCGGTTGTCCCCGCGTCCGTCCCGTCCGTCGCCACGTCCGTCGCCCCGGTCGTCCCCGCGGTCGTCGCGGCCACCGTCGTCGTCGCGGCCGAAGTCGTCGCCGCGGCCGTCCTCGTCCCGTTCGTCACCTCGGCGTTCGTCGCCGAAGCGGTTGTCGTCGTCACCCCGATCCCGGTCGTCCTGTGCGACGGACGGGACCGCCGCCGGGCGGGCCGGGGTGGTGGCGGCCTGGGCCGAGGCCGGCCACGCGAGTGCCGCGGCCGCCAGGCAGGCGGCGGCGGTGCCGCGGAGAAGGTACTTCTTCGCCATCGGTCGTCCCAATCTGATGAGATGTTACATAGCTTAGCGAAACGCATATTAAGCACATATCGTCCGATGCCGCGCGCAGAGGAACGGGGAGGCAGCGATGTCCGACACCGCGGACGAGTACGGGGCGCGGGGCCGGGACGAGACGGAGGACGAACGCGCGGACCGGATGTGGGGTGAGCTGATCCAGGAGGTGCGGGTCGCCCAGACCGGCGTGCAGATCCTGTTCGGCTTCCTGCTCACCGTGGTCTTCACCCCGCTCTACCAGCGGCTGGGCCCGGTGGAGCACACCGTCTACATCGTCACCGTCGTGCTCGGCTCGGCGGCGACCGGGGCGTTGATCGGCCCCGTGTCCTTCCACCGGATCGTCGCCGGCCGCCGGATCAAGCCGCAGAGCGTGCGTTGGGCTTCGCGGCTGACACTCGCCGGACTCGTGCTCCTGCTGGCCACGATGACCTCGGCGCTGCTGCTCGTCCTGCGGGTGGCGAGCCACGACGACTCCGTCCCCTACCTCGTGGCGGGGGTCCTCGTCTGGTACCTGGCCTGCTGGTACGGGCTGCCGCTGTGGGCCCGGATCCGTCACGGCAAGGGCGACTGACGGCGCGCGAGGACGCGGGCACGAGGAAAGCCGCCGCGAATCGCGGCGGCTTTCCTCCGTACGGGTGACGCGGGGTCAGACGTGCAGGACCCGGTCCACCAGCTCGCGGTAGCCCTGCAGGGCCACCCGCAGCTTCTCGGTGTCGGCCTCGTCCCGGCCGCCGTCCCAGCCCGAGCGCAGTGCGTGGCGCCGGCCCTTGAGCTCCTGGACGAGTCGCTCGGTGGCCTCCTCCAGGACCTGGTCGGCCTCCTCCACCGCGTGCCGCGGCTCGTCGACGAAGCCGCCGACCGCCTGCTGGAGCCGGCGCTGCAGCTTGTCGGTGTCCTCCGCCGTCGCCTTGGGGGCACCCGGCTCCCGGGGGGTGTGCGGGGCCCGCGACGGACGCTCCGGCTCGGAGCCGGGAACGCGCCGCGCCTGCTCCGCGGGTTCCCGCGGGTCGGCGGACTCGTGCGGGTCGGCGGTCCGAGCGGGCGTCACGGAACCGCGCTCGGCGCCGGATTCGCTCACGCGTCCGGGCTGTGCGGTGCGGGCGGGCTGCGCGTGCTGTGCGGGGCGCTCGGTGCCCGGCGTGACGTCATTGCTCTTGACGTCGATCTTCTCGTCGGTCGTCTTGGCGGTCGTCTCGTCGGTCCTGGCCTTGTCGTCGTGGCCGGTCTGGTTCGTGGGGTTCATCGATTACTCCCGGACGGCAGATGCGGACGGCGGGTGCCTCGGTGGCCGGTGGCGGCGTCGCCATCGGTACCGGTCCCGCTCTCGGTCTCGGACGGGGCGTCACCGGACGGGACGTCGGCCCGCTCGGCGTTGTCGTGCAAGCCCCGCGCGGTGTGCCGGGGCTCCTTGCCCCCCGCGACGAGGTCGTCGAACAGGGCGCGGGCCTCCAGCAGCCGGGCGCGCAGGTCCTCGGTGTCCGTCGTGGGACGGTCACCGTTGTGCTGCCCGGTCAGGGCCGCACCGCGCAGGTCGCGGTACGCCTGGAGGTGGCGCGGGCGGTGCACGGACAGCGCGTCGATCTGCTCCCCGGAGTCGGCCGCCGGGAAGCCGCGCTCGCGCGCCAGCCGGTCCAGCAGGCCGGACGCCTCGCGCACCGACTCCGCGGGGGAGTCCACGAACCGCTCCTGCAGGGCGGCCCACTCGGCCCGGAACTCCTCGGTGCGGCGGGCCTCCAGCGGGCGCTGCTTCAGGTGCCCGTGGCGGTCCACGCGTTCCTGCAGCTCCTTGTCGGCGGCGGCCCTGTCGCCGTCGTGCCGGGCGAGCGTACGTTCGTACTCGGGGCCGAAACGCCGCCTCAGATGTCCGGACCCCGGCCCACGGCGCGTCATGTACAGCGCCGCGGCGGCGATCAGGACTACGAGGACGACCGCCCCGATGATGATGCCCGTGGTCATGGTGTGCCTCCTGGGGACCCCGGGGGTCCCGGAATGGGATCTGACATTGTTTCGGGTCCCTTGTCGTGTCTACGGTGCGTGTATCCGCGATCCGTCTCTCCACGCACATGTGCCGGGGGGAGGCGCCCCGGAAGGGAGGCGGAAGGGAGGCGGAAGGGAGCGGCGCGCGCGTTCAGCGCGGCAGTACGACCAGGATGACCTTGCCGCCCTGGGCGAGCAGGGACACCCGGATGTCCTGTGCCAGCCGGCGCACCAGGCGCCAGCCGTAGCCGCCGGGCATGAAGCCGCCCTCCGCGCGCGGGGTGACGGGCAGCCGGGAACTGTGGTCGCCGACCGAGACGCGGATGCCGTCCGGCCCCGGCAGCACCTCGAAGCGGGCGACCCCGTCGCCGTAGCGGAACGCGTTGGTGACGAGTTCGGAGACCACCAGCAGGCAGTCCTCGACCCGTTCCGGATCGATACCGGTCAGGCGGGCCCGGGCCATGTCACGGGCCTCGCCGATGGACGCGGGAAGGGCCGCACCGCCGCGTGCGGTGGTGGGCACCTGTCCTTCGTCATCCGTTTGAAGGCTGTACACGTACGATCACCCCGTAGGCCTCACTGGTCCCTGTGTGTCTGCCCGGCCGTGCCGGTCCTACGCGACCCGGTGGACAGATTTACGTCACCCCGAAATCGGGGGGCATGCCCGGTGCGGGACCGGGTACCCGAACGGCAGCACATACGGGAACACGTCGTACGACGGGTCGAGGAGGAGCTGTGATCGCGGACGTCAGCAGGACGAGCGCCGGGGCCGGGGTGGAAGAGGCCGTCATGGACGGACTGCCGCGGATCAGCGACCCGCGCAGCGTCGCGCCCTCGGACGCACGGGCCCTGTCGAAGCTCTTCCTCGAGCGGCTGACGGTTCTCGAGGAGGGCACGCCGGACTACCAGTACGCGCGGAACACCCTCATCGAGATGAACATGTCGCTGGTCCGGTTCGCGGCGCGGCGCTTCCGCGACCGCGGCGACGACATGGACGACATCGTGCAGGTCGGCACGATCGGCCTGATCAAGGCGATCGACCGCTTCGACATCTCGCGCGAGGTGGAGTTCACCACCTTCGCCGTCCCCTACATCGTCGGGGAGATCAAGCGCTTCTTCCGTGACACCACGTGGGCCGTGCACGTGCCGCGCCGGCTGCAGGAACGCCGGGTCGAACTGGCGCGCGCCCGGGACGAGCTGTCCTCCCGGCTCGGCCGGGCCCCGAAGGTCGCCGAGCTGGCGGCGCTGATGGACCTCAGCGAGCAGGAGGTCGTCGAGGCGCAGGTCGCGTCCAACGGCTACACCGCCTCGTCCCTCGACGCGGCGCTCACCACGGACGACGGCGACGAGGGCGAGACCGCGCTCGCCGACTTCATCGGCGCACCCGATCCGGGCATGGAACTGATAGAGGATCTGCGTTCGCTGGCCCCGCTGATGATCGAGCTCAGCGAGCGCGACCGGCGACTGCTCCACCTGAGGTACGTGGAGGAGCTGACGCAGGCCCAGATCGGCGAGATCATGGGCTGCACCCAGATGCACGTCTCCCGCCTGCTCTCGCGCACCATCGCGCGACTGCGCGCCGGAATGCTCCAGGACGGTTCCGTCCGCTGACGCTGTCCCCCCGACGGTGCCCGCGCCCCCACCGGGGCGCGGGCACCGTCGTGCCCGGCCTAGGATGCGCGGATGACCGATCACGATCGCGTGTCGCCGGGCCGGCACTACCGCCCCCTGGTGCGGATGACGCCGCGGGACCCGCAGGAGGTGCACCGGGTCTCCACCCCGCTGGAGCTGCTGTTCGACCTGTGCTTCGTGGTCGCCGTGGCCCAGGCGGGGGTCCGGCTCGTGCACGCCGTCGCGGAGGGCCGCTTCGGGCACGGGGTCGCCGGGTACTGCTTCGTCTTCTTCGCCATCTGGCTCGCCTGGGTCAACTTCACCTGGTTCGCCTCGGCCTACGACACCGACGACGTCCCTTACCGCATCGCGACGTTCGTCCAGATCATCGGCGTCCTGGTGCTGGCGGCCGGAGTGCCCCGGGCCTTCGACCAGAACGACTTCACCGTCGCCGTCGCCGGCTACGTCATCATGCGGATCGCCCTGACCTTCCAGTGGCTGCGCGCGGCCCGCAACGTGACCGCGGCGGCGCGGACCGCGGCGCTGCGCTACGCGGTGGGACTGGTGGTCGTCGAGGCGGGCTGGATCGCACTGCTGCTCGTGCCCGGAGGGGTGTTCACCTGGGGCTTCGTGGCCATGGCCGTCGCGGACCTGTCGGTGCCGGTCATCGCCGAGCACGCGCAGCGGACCACGTGGCACGCCCACCACATCGCCGAACGCTACGGGCTGTTCACCATCATCGTGCTCGGCGAGTCGGTGGCGGCCGCGACGGTGGCCGTGCAGTCCGCCGTCGACGAGTCCTCCGTGCTGGGTGATCTGCTGCCCATCGCCATCGGGGGACTGCTCATCGTCTTCTCCGCGTACTGGATCTACTTCGCCGTCCCCGTCCACCGGCATCTGACCGCCGGAGTGCCGGCGTTCCTGTGGGGGTACGGCCACTACTTCGTCTTCGGCTCGGCGGCGGCCATCGGCGCGGGGATCGAGGTGGTGGTCGAGCAGACGGCGCACAGGGCGCACATCTCGCAGACGGCCGCCGCGGCCGCCGTGACGGTGCCGACCGCGCTGTTCCTGCTGACGGTCTGGCTCATCCACTCCCGCCGGGCCAAGCGCGGCCTCGCCGAGCACGCGGTGCTGCCGGGCTGCGCCGTGCTGGTGCTGGCCGCCACGTTCTGCGGTGCCTGGGCGGTGCCGGTGGCCGGGGTGGCGATGGCGGCGGCGGTCGCCGCGGGGGAGGTTCTGAGCTCCCGGCACCGGCCGGCCGTCTGAGACGGCCGGGGTGCCCCGCCGGCGGGCGGGGCACCCCGTGGGTCTCAGGTGTCCTGGGGACGTGGGTCAGGCCCGCGTCCGGGACACATCAGGGGAACGAGACCACATTGGACGGAACGGTCGAGGTCCCCGAGGTCGCGGCACCGGTGCTGTTGATGACGTGGTCGTACTGGCCCATGCCGCCCAGCGAGACCACCAGGACGTCGTGCATCTTGACCCCGGCCTTCACCGGGACCTCGAAGCCGTGGTCCATGCGGATCGTCGGATCGGTGGTGAAGTTGCAGTAGCTGCCCACGCCCCACGCCTCGTGGGTCGTGACGGAGTCGTCCACCTTGTAGGCGGCCCAGCCCTTCGTGGCGCCGTTCTGGATCGAGGCCTGGTTGGGGGCGTCGTAGGCGATCTCGTTCTGGTAGAAGATCGTCCTGCCGTTCTGGCCGCTCCACTGGACGTCGTACTTCTTGAAGTGCTCGACGAACAGACCGGTGGCCAGGACGTCGTCGCCGTTCACCCGCAGCCCGTAGTCGGCCGCGTTGGTGTCCCAGCCCACCCCGGCGCCGTGGTCGGCGCGCCAGATCCAGGTGTGGTCGATGATGGTGTCGTCGCTGTTGACCTCCATGCTGGTGGTCGCCTTGCCCGGGCCGGCGCCGCCGATCCGGATGAAGACGTCCTGCACGGTGGTCGGGTTGGCGGCGTGGTCGGCGGCCGCGCCCTGCGGGCCGACCTGCAGCAGGACCGGGGAGTTGACCGGGCCCGCGTCGATGAGGAAGCCGGCCAGCTTCACCCCGTCGACGTCGGCGACCTTCATCGCGGTGACGCCGTTGTCGGGAATGATCGTCGCGAGGCCGAGTCCGAGCACGACGGTGTTGGCGCGGTTGACGTTGATCGTCTGGTCGACATGGTAAATGCCCGGGGTGAAGAGCAGGTTGAGGCCCTGGGCGAGTGCGGCGTTGATCGTCGTGGCGGTGGCGCCCGGCTTGACCACGTAGAACTGGCTCAGCGGGATCGAGGAGCCCTGCGGCGCGCCGTTGCCCCAGGTGGTGCCGCGGGCGTTGGTGCGCTTGGCCGGGACGAAGACCTTGTACTCACTGCCGTCGAGGTAGAGGAAGGGCTTCTCGCGGGAGACGGGGGTGGTGTCGAGCGTGGTGTACGGCGGGTTGGGGAAGCTCTGCGCGGGAGCGCCCTGCACGCCGGAGAAGACCATGTTCCACACGCCGTTGGTCCAGCCGCCGACCGAGCTGTCGCGGGTGTACCACTGCTGCTGCGAGTACGGGCCCACCGTGCCGTCGATCTTGCTGTCGGCGATGTAGCCGCCGCTCGCCCAGCCGTAGCCGTTGGGCGCGAGGTTCAGGCCGCCCTTGACGTGCATGCGGCGGAAGGGCGCGGCCTGGGCGACCGCCCAGCGGTCGGTGCCGTTCACCGGGTTGAGGGCGAGGTTCTCGGCCGAGCGCCAGAAGTTCTGGGTGGCGTTGCCGTTGAACCAGCCGGCGTCCACGGTCACGTCGCCGTTGAACGTCGTGTCGTCGGGGGAGAGGCCGAGCCCGGCGATCGAGGTGTAGAAGCCGATGTTGGCGTTGATGTTGTTGTACGTGCCCGGCTTGAAGAGCAGCGCGTAGCGGCCGGTGCCGAACTGCGCCGACTCCTGCTGCTGGAAGATCTGGTCCAGCTTGGCCTGGATGTTCGGCGTCGAGGGGTCGAAGACCAGGACGTTCGAGCCGAGGTCGCCGCCGCCGGGGATCTGCGTGCCGGTGTCGGTGGTGTGCACGGCGAACTCCCAGAGCGAGTAGCCGTACTGGGTGTGCCGGGCCGTGCCGTTCATGCGCACGTAGCGGCCGGTGCCGCTGACGGCACGGGTCTCGGTGCCCCCGGCGCCGGTGGTGGTGGAGGCGACGGTCGTCCAGTCGGTGCCGTTGGCCGAGATCTGGATCTGGTACGCACTGGCGTACGCGGCCTCCCAGGTGAGCACGACGTCGCAGAGGGTCTGCGAACTGCCGAGATCGACCTGGAGCCACTGGGGATCGCTGAAGTCGCTGGACCAGCGGGTGCCGGCGTTGCCGTCGACCGCGTTGGACGCGGCCGTGCCGGCGTTCTCGGTGGAGGAGGCGGTGGCGGTCTTGCCCTGGGCGACGTTGGTGGTGCCGCAGGCCGCGGCGTGGGCCCTGGTCAGCGGACCGGCCGGTACGGCGATCAGGGCGAGCAGGACGGACAGCAGGGCTATCAGCCCTAAGTGTCTGCGGTGGGCGTCGTTGATGTGGGGTCTCATCGGAACTCCTGACTCGGCCGCGCGACTTAATTCAGGGCGTGAGTTAAGACGTGAGAGAAGTCGCGGTCAAGTGGTCCGGCAGGAACTGTTTCCGGCAGGTCAACGGAAGCTCACAGTTGTCAGGACCCCGAACGGTCAGTGACCTGCGAGGAGTCCGGTTCCTTCGCTTGTTGAACGCGAGGCGGGTCTTCCGCGTCGGCGGACCGCCCCGGGACTGATCCTGTCGTGAAGTCTTGACGGTTCGGGCCCCGGCGAGTTGACTCCCGGTCCAGTGACCGGGCCCCTTCCGGGACCGGTTGCCTCGTCACCGCCCCCCACTCCCACGCCGGAGGCGACTGGTCCGGCCTCTCGAACAAATGATCTTCACGGGTTACACTCCGCGGGTGTCCGAACTCCGCACACTCGCCCTCGGGCTCCGGCAGGCGATCCTCGACTGCCCCGATCCCGGCCTGGTCTCCCTGGAGCGTTTCCCCTACGGCTCCTGCGGTGACGCCTCGATCCTCCTCGGCGAGTACCTCCACGAGAACGGGCTCGGCGTGTGGACGTACGTCAGTGCCTGGGAGAACGGTGCCTCCCACGCGTGGATCGAGAAGAACGGCCTGCGCGTCGACATCACCGCCGACCAGTTCGACGGTGTCGACATCCCCGTGATCATCGCCTCGGGAGGCGGCTGGCACGACCGCTTCACGGTCGACCACTCCGCCGCCCACGGAGCCCTCATCGCCGTCCGGGAGGAGTACGCCCGCGCCGAACTGCTCGCCGCCTACGACCGGCTGACCGCCTTCATCCGGCAGGGGACGCCACGCGTCCGCGCATGACGCCGGAGTCCCGGCCGGCAGAGCGCCGCCCACATGAACGCGGCGGAGACGGCGGAGCCCCGGCGGCGGCCCGGAGCCGGTGCGGCATGATCACAAAGAGGCGTCCTTCCGCCTGGGGGTCCGGTACCGTTTCTGCGCACCCGTCAGGGGAAGACGCGATCGAAGGAGGGAGGCAGCCATGGGTGATTGGTCCACGACAGTGCTGGTCATTGCGGGGGTGGCGGTGGCGGCCATGCTCGCGGTCGCCGTGGTGCTGGTGGTGAAGATGGCGCGGGTCCGGAGCCTGTTGCGCAGTGCCGACGTCCCGCGCTCGGGCAAGCTGGCCTTCTGGGCCGCGGTGGTCTACCTGGTGTGCCCGGTGGACCTGCTGCCCGACCCGATCCTCATCGACGACATCGGCGTGCTGCTGCTGGCCCTGCGGTCCCTGAAGACCGCCGCCGACCAGCAGCTGCCCGCCCACTTCGGGAAGCCGCGGAAGACGCTCGGCTGACGGCCCGGGCCGCCGGCTCAGATCCGGACGGCGACGTCGCCCGGTCCGGAGCTCCCCAGAGCGACCGGCAGGCACACCGTGAAACGCGTGTCGCCCGGGGCGGACTCGACGCGGATGTCCCCGTGGTGCTTGTTGACCACGATGCGGTAGGAGATGTCGAGACCGAGCCCGGTGCCCTCGCCGACCGGTTTGGTGGTGAAGAACGGCTCGAAGATCCGCGGCCGGATCTCGTCGGGGATGCCGGGCCCCGTGTCGCCGATCTCGACGAGCAGCCGGTCCGTCCCGTCCCAGTGGGTGCGGATGCTGAGGGTTCCGGAACCGGCCATCGCGTCCAGGGAGTTGACGATGAGATTGGTCCACACCTGGTTGAGCTCGGCGCCGTAGGCCTGGATCTGCGGCAGCGTGCGGTCGTACTCCTTGACCACCCGCACCCCGCCGGGGATCTTCGCGTGGAGCATCGTCAGCGTGGCGTCCAGCAGCGCGTGCACGTCCACGGTCTGCTGCGGCGCGCGGTCCAGTTGCGAGTACTGCTTCGCGGCGCCGACCAGCCCGGAGATCCGGGTGACGGCGTCGTCGATCTCACCCATGAGCAGTTCGGTGTCCAGGGTGTAGGCCAGCCAGCGCACCGACGCCTCCAGGCGCTCCTCGCCGACCGTCTCCGCCACGCTGCCCAGCCACTCGATGTCCACCCCGCCCGCGATCAGCGTCGGGGCGATCTCCCAGGAACCGTTGACGCCGTGGTCCTCCAGCCAGTCCGTCAGCTCGTCCTCCGCGTCCGACGCCTGGAGGGCCGACAGCTCCGGTGCCGACGCCAGGCGCTTGATCGCCGCGTCCTGGAGCTCGACCAGTTCGTGCAGCTGCCGGGTGTCGAGGCGGCCGTCCGCGATCAGGGCGAGCTTGTGCCGCATGCCGGCCACCCGGTCGCGGAGCGCGGAGGTCGCGCGGACCGCGGCCGCGGCCGGGTTGTTGAGCTCGTGCGTCAGGCCCGCGGACAGCGAGCCCAGTGCCAGCAGGCGCTCGCGCTCGCCCATGATCGTGTTCTGCTGGCGCACGCCGAAGAACAGCCCCTCCAGCAGATGCACCGCCATCGGGAACCACCTGTGCATCGCCCCGGCGAACTCGTCGGCCGGGACCACGAAGAACTCGCAGTCGGTGATCGCCCGCAGCGAGTTGGGGTAGACCTGTTCCACCCGGTCCCCGAGGTACGCCTGTGTCGCGCCCGCGTACACCCCGCGCTGGTCCGTGCGGTTGACCTCCACCTCGTCGCCGTGGAGCAGCCTGGTCATCGCCACGGTGCCGCTCAGCAGGATGTAGAAGCAGGTCGCCGGCTCGCCCTCGGAGTAGACGTTGGCGCCGGCCGCCGTCCGCTCCACACAGCCCTGCTCGGCCAGCCAGTCCAGTTGCTCGTCCCCGAGCGACTCGAACAGGAACAGGGTCTTCAGCTGCTCCGGCGCGAGCCGGTCCGACGTGGTCACTGCGCCTCCAGATAACGGTGCACGAGCGATACGGCCATCGCTCCCTCGCCCACGGCCGACGCCACCCGTTTGACCGACTCCGCGCGGACGTCGCCCGCCGCGAAGACACCGGGCACGCTGGCCTCCAGGTGGTACGGGTCGCGGGGGAGCGGCCAGCGCGCCGGCCGCCGCCCGCCGGACAGCAGATCCGGGCCGGTCAGCACGAAGCCGCGCGCGTCGCGTTCCACGACGCCCTCCAGCCAGTCGGTCCGCGGCTCCGCGCCGATGAAGACGAACAGCCACTCCGCGTCCACGGTCGCCACGGCGCCCGTCTTCGCGTCGCGCAGCATCAGCTGCTCCAGGTGGTCGCCGCCCTTGCCGCCGACCACCTCGGTGCAGGGATGCACGTCGATGGTGTCGATCGCGGCGATCTGGTCGATCAGGTAGCGCGACATCGACCGTCCCAGGTCGGCGCCGCGGATCAGCAGGTGCACCCGGCGCGCGTTGCGCGAGAAGTACACGGCCGCCTGCCCGGCCGAGTTGGCGCCGCCCACGATGTAGACGTCCTGGCCGGCGCAGTTCATGGCCTCGGTCATGGCCGAGCCGTAGAACACCCCCGCCCCGGTGAACTCGGCGAGGCCCGGTGCGTCCAGCCTGCGGTACGCCACGCCGGTGGCGAGCACCACGGTGTGCGCCGTGATCGCGGAGCCGTCCCCGAAGGACAGCACCCGTCCCGCGCCCGCCGCCTCCAGGCCCGTGACCTCGCGGGTGCTCAGGATCTCCGCGCCGAACTTCAGCGCCTGCCGACGGGCCCGGTCGGTCAGCTGCGCGCCGGAGACACCGTCCGGGAAGCCCAGGTAGTTCTCGATCCGGCTGCTCTGGCCTGCCTGGCCGCCCGTCGCCCTGCGCTCCACCAGCACCGTGCGCAGGCCCTCGGACGCGCCGTACACGGCCGCACCGAGGCCCGCAGGACCGCCGCCGACCACCACCAGGTCGTAGAAGTCCGAGGACGGCTTGGTGCTGAGGCCGACGTGCGCGGCGAGCTCCGCCTCGCTCGGCCGGACCAGCGTCGAGCCGTCGTCGGTGACCACCAGCGGCACGTCGTCGGGGGTGAGCCCCGCGGCGGTCAGCAGCTGGACGGCCTCCGGGTCCTCCGAGGGCAGCCAGCGGTAGGGCACCAGGTTGCGGGTGAGGAAGTCGCGCACCTTGAACGAGGGGGCTGACCAGCGGTGCCCGACGACCCGGGTCTCGCTGGCGGTCGGGTCGGGGGTGGACAGCCACGATTCGAGCAGGGTGTCGATCACCGGATAGAGGTTCTCCTCCGGCGGACTCCACGGCTTGAGCAAGTAGTGGTCCAGATCGATGATGTTGATCGCGTCGATGGCGGCCGCGGTGTCCGCGTAGGCGGTCAGCAGCACGCGCCGGGCCAGGGGGAACAGGTCCATCGCGGCCTCGAGGAACTCGACGCCGTTCATCTGCGGCATGCGGTAGTCCGCCAGCATCACGGCCAGCTGCTCGCCCCGCAGCTTGATCTCGCGCAGCGCGCTCAGGGCCTCGTCGCCGGAGGTCGCGCGCACCACCCGGTACCGGTCCCCGTACCGGCGGCGAATGTCGCGGGCCACCGCCCGGGAGACTGCCGGATCGTCGTCGACGGTGAGGATGGTCGGATTCGCCATGTGACCATCATTGCTCCCGACGGCCCGCGGCGCGCCCCAAAACGAACACTCGTGCCTGGTGGGGCGAGGCCTCACCGTACGTCACGGCGCCTGACGCACCGCGACGGCCGCGGGCTCACGGGGGGCGGCCGGTCAGGCGCCGTCCGTGACCTTGATCTCGGCGATCGTGTCGTAGAACGACAGGTGGTCCTTGATCTCGGGCACCGTGCCGATCGGCTCCGGGTAGGCCCAGGCCACGTCGGTGTGGTCGCCGTACGACCAGTACGAGGCCAGGCCCTTGAACGGGCAGGTGGTGTGGGTGTCGGTCGGCCGGAACAGCGTCAGGTCGACGTCCTCCGGCGGAATGTAGTAGCGGACCGGCAGGCCCGTCTCGTGGACGAGGAGCGGGCGCCGGGTGTCGGCCACCACCTGCCCGTCGATCTCGACCCGCACGTGCTGCGTACCGGGCACCGCCTTGACGGTGTGGCCCTGGGTGCTGTGGGTGGACGCCATGAGGCTCCCCTTTTCGTTCGGCTCTCGTCGTGCAACCTCGCGGAACGGGAGCGCATTCCCCGGGGCGGTGTCCCCCGCATGCACGTATCCGCGTGACCGAAACCGCGTTCGCCCGTTGGCCCTGCAAGATCGCAGCCAAGGAGGAGCGTGAGATGAGCACCCGACGTCACCAAAAGGGCCGCAAGCACCGCACGGTCAACCGGTGCCGGCCCTTCAAGGGCAGCCACATCTTCTGGCCGCGTGGGGTGTTCACGATGCCGGCCTTCGCCGCCGGTTCCGCCCTGACGCTGTGGCC
>NZ_JARAWX010000055.1:0-19066 GCF_033793585.1 Streptomyces sp. MI02-7b
CCCGCCGCCGTTCCGGCGGCGCCGGCGGCCCCCGCGCCCGCGGCCCCCGCGCCGCGGTCGGAGCAGAGCCCGGAGCGCCAGCCGGAACCCGCCCTGCCCCGTACGGCGCTCAAGACCCTGGAGCAGCTGCGTGCCGCGGGCGGTGACGGCACGACCATCGACGACCTGAGCGCCAGCGTCGGGTACCAGCCGGCCACCATCGTGCGCCACATCGACACCCTGGTCGCCGCGGAACTCGTGCACCAGCGCGAGGGCCGCTGGTACGCGGTGTCCGGGGGGTGAGGTGGCCGCCGCCGCTCAGCAGGTGCGGAAGACGTGCCCGCGCTCCCCGGCGGGCATGACGTCCCGGTCCCGCAGCACCACCGAGAGACGGCCGCCCCAGCGGCGGCACGTCCGGCCGAAGTCGGCCGCGGTGTAGGCGACGACCAGGACGCGGTCCGCGTAGGCGGCGGCGTAGTCGCCGCACTCGTCGAACTCCCCGCACTCCTCGGCCACGGCGAAGTCGAAGCCGATGGCCGTGTGCCGGGGGAGCAGCTCGGCGGTGTTCTTCTGCGCGACGGCCAGTCCCGCCGCGTGCGCCCGTGTCACCAGGAGCCGGGCGTACGCGGCGTTCTGAGCGGCGGTCAGCAGACCTCGGGAGCGCTCGAAGGAGTCGAGGTTGTCCGGTTCGACGGCCTGGAAACCGCGCTCGGCGCAGTCGTCGATCCAGCGGCCGACGACCGCGGCCAGCGCGGTGCGCCGGGCGGCCGTCGAGACGTCGAGCAGGACCTCGTGCCAGTCCTCGTCGACGACCGGGGCACCGTGCCGGTCGCGCAGGAGCAGGTCGGGGTGGTGCCGCCGCCACCACGGCGCCGCGTCGGGCTGGGCCTGGAAGGCGTTGACGTAGCAGACGGAGTAGACCCCCGGGGCGGGCCGGTCGGTGCGGTCGCGGGAGACCACGCGGACGCCCTTCGCGGGCGGGTAGCCGCCGCCGATCTGGTAGTCGAAACGCGCGCCGGCCGCCGGCGGGGTCACCGGGGCGCCCCGGGAGGGGCGTGGGACGGTGCCGCATCCGGCGGCCGCGGCGGCCAGCGCCAGCGCGGTCAGGAGGGCCGCCGCCCTGCGCGGTGGCGGAACGGCGGAGGCGGGCACGCGGGCTCCTGGGGGACCGGGGACGGGACGTCCATTCTCGTGCCCCCGCAACGGCGGTCGGGCACCGGTCAGAGGATGCCCCCGCCGCCGCTCCAGTGCGGGCCGGTCATCCAGAGCAGGGCGACGAGGGTGTCGATCGCTCCCAGGACCACGGCGATCAGCGGCAGCAGCGGCTTGGCGCCCCGCCAGGTGCGGCCCATGGCGAGCCAGCCGCAGACCACGGCGGCCGGGCCGAGCAGGATGCCGAGGACGAAGAAGCCGGCGACGGCGCATATCAGACCGATGATGCCGAGCGTGTCGCGGTCGGTGCCGGTGCTCGTCCGGGGGCTGTGGGGCATGGTTCGCTTCCTCCGTGTCCGGCGCTCGACGGCGCGAGCGCGCGCGGTGCTACGGAATCCGGTTACCCCGCTCGGCGGCCGCTTAGTGCCCGTCAGGTCACCGGCCCGGAGGTGGTGGTGAAGCCGCCGAGGCGAGGCCGACCGGCCGGGACGCGCACCCGGGTTCCGCGGAGCGCAGCCGGGGTCTGCGGCCGGACCGCGCCTCGGCCCCGGCCGTCCCATCGCGTCGGCCGGCCACCGCCGGGAGGCGCCCTCAAGTGCGGTGCGGCGCACGGCGGAAAGTGGTCCTCTGGATCGGCGCGGTCGAGCTGCCCGGACGGTTCGGCAATTCCCCGGGCCGCGGGGTTGGAGGAGCCGCGGGCCGGAGGAGCGCCGCGGGGCGTGCGGGCGGCTGACGACAGGGCCAGGGCCCTTCGCCGCGTCGCCCGCGGGATCACGGTCCGTCCGCGGGCGTGGGCCGGCCCGGCCACAGCGTCAGGGCGGAACCGGCGGCGAAGGCCGGCATCGTGAACACCCCACGCGGCCAGAAGATGTGGCTGCCCTTGAAGGGCCGGCACGCGGCGAGCAGGACGGCCGTCCCGGGCACGGCCCGCAGTCCGTCCCGGACGCCTCCGCGCGGCAGCAGCGCCGCCCCCGTCGCGAGCACGGCCCCGGCGAGCGTCCGGACACCCGCCCGGCCGAGGGCGGCAGCGGTGGCGAACAGGCGCTTCGGCAGGGCCTCCTGGCCGGGCACGCTCCGCTCCCGCGCGGTTCCCCCGCGATGCCGGCGACCGCGTCCGGGCCGGTGGACGGGACCGCGTAGCCGTTCGCCCCCACCGGGGCCGGCGAGGCGGCCGGGCCCGCGGCGCCACGCCGATGGTGCCCCTGCAGCGGCAGGACCGGGCCGGGCGGCAGGAGGGGGAACAACGGCGGCAGCCGCACGTGCGGTAGGGCCCAGTCGTGCGCCGTCGCGGCGGTCGGTGTGTACGGGTGCACCAGGAGGCCGGCGGCCGCGAGGGCCGGCGGTACGGCCGTGACCAGCGCGGTCCCGGCGGTGCGGGAGGCGGGCATGCCCGCGAGCGGACGAGTGCGCCCGCGGGCCCGCCCGGCCCCCGGCGGAAGGGGTGGGGATTCCGCACCGACCACGGCCGGCCGCTGCGGTTCAGCTGCCGAACAACTGCTTGAGCTTGAGGGCCAGTTCGTACACGCCGTAGGCGAAGGGGGCGCCCACCCACAGCCAGGCGAGCGCCATCAGGGGGCGGCGGTCCGGCGTCCCGCCGGTGATCGGTGCGGTCGCGGCCGGTGCGGGCGGCGTGGACGGTTCGGTCATCGGACGGCTCCTTCCGACTCGGGGCCGGGCGCCTCGACGGCGGATCCGGCGGAGGGGCCGTCGTGGTGACGGGAGTTGACGGGCCGTACCAGTTCGTTGGCGACGAAGCCGACGACCAGCAGTGCCATCATGATGACGAAGGACGTGGTGTAGAGGTCCGGGCCGGTGCGCCCGGCCGACTTCTCGTGGTCGGCGATCGCGTTCACGATCAGCGGCCCGAGCACGCCGGCGGTGGACCACGCGGTCAGCAGCCGCCCGTGGATGGCGCCGACCTGGTAGGTGCCGAACAGGTCCTTCAAGTACGCCGGGATGGTGGCGAATCCGCCGCCGTAGAAGGACAGGATGACGGCGGCGGCCAGGATGAACAGCGGCTTCGAGGAGTCGCCCACGAGCGCGATCAGCAGATAGAGCAGGGCGCCCACGCCGAGGTACACGCGGTAGATGTTCTTGCGGCCGACCAGGTCGGAGGTGGCCGACCAGGTGATCCGGCCGAGCATGTTGCCGAGCGACAGGACGCCGACGAAGCCCGCGGCGGCCGTGGCCGCGACCGGCGTCGAGGTGTCCGCGAAGAAGTCGGTGATCATCGGCGCGGCCTTCTCGAGGATGCCGATGCCCGCCGTCACGTTCATGCAGAGCACGACCCACAGGCACCAGAACTGCGGGGTGCGCAGCGCCGTGCGGGCCGACACCTGGGCGGTCGTGACCAGGGGGCGCACCGCGTCCGCGGCGGGCGTCCACCCGGCCGGCCTCCAGTCCTCGGCCGGTACCCGCACCAGCAGCACGCCGAAGGTCATGAAGACCGCGTAGACCAGGCCCATCACCAGGAAGGTCTGGGCGATCCCCGAGGTGTCGGCGCCGAAGGACGACAGCATCTGGGTCGACCAGGGCGAGGCGATGAGGGCGCCGCCGCCGAAGCCCATGATGGCGATGCCGGTGGCCAGCCCGGGGCGGTCGGGGAACCACTTGATGAGGGTGGAGACCGGGGATATGTAGCCGATGCCGAGTCCGATCCCGCCCACGAAGCCGTACCCGAGCACGATCAGCCAGTACTGGCCGGTCGCGGCGCCGAGCGCGGAGATGAGGAAGCCGGAGGAGAAGCAGAGCGCGGACACGCACATGGCCCAGCGCGGGCCGTTGCGCTCCACGAGGGTGCCGCCGAAGGCCGCGGAGAGCCCCAGCATGACGATCGCCAACTGGAAGGGCAGTGCCGACTGGGTGCCGCTGAGGTGGAGGGAGCCCTCCAGCGGCGGCTTGAACACGCTCCAGGCGTAGGCCTGACCGATCGCGAGGTGGATCGAGAGTGCCGCGGGCGGTACGAGCCACCGGCTCCAGCCGGGCGGTGCGACGGTGCGGGCGCGGCTGAGCACGGCGGGGACGGACGTTAATGCTGATGGGGCCATGACATTCCTTCCTGGCGACACGTGGCCCCGTGGACCGTACAACTTTCATCCATCCCTGGGTAGGGCCTTTTCCGAAGTGCCCTGCGCCGATGCGGAGGTGACGGAGGAGTCGGAGGAGTCCGGTGTGGCGTCGGACGGGACGAGATGGCGCAGCAATTGGAGGCTCTGCTCCGCCGCGCTGCCGGGCGCGGCGTGGTAGACGACCAGCAACTGCCCGTCGGCGCCGGTGACCGCCAGCTTCTCGTAGTCGAGTTCCAGCGGTCCCACCTGCGGATGCAGGAGCCGGCTGGTGCCACTGGTGCGCGGCTTCACGTCGTGCCGGGCCCACAGGCGGCGGAACTCCTCACTGCGCACCGACAGTTCGCCCACCAGCTCGGTCAGCCGGGCGTCGTTCGTCTCCGGACCGGCGAGCGCCCGGAGGGAGGCGACGGTCCCGGCGATCGTGCGTTCCCACTCGCCCTGCTGGTACATCGCCCGTACCGCCGGGTCGAGGAAGGCGGAACGCAGCAGGTTGGCGCCCTTGACGTAGTGCGGCGACAGGGCGGTGGCGAGCGGATTGGCCACCAGGACGTCCAGGTGGCGGCCCTGCACGAACGCGGGCGTGGACATCGCCAGCACCAGCCGGCGGGTGCCCTCGGCGACGCGTTCCGGCCGCCGCACCGGGGCGCGGCGGCGCCGGGGCCGCGCGAGCCCGTGCAGATAGCCCGTGGCGTCGGCGTCGAGCATCAGCACGCGCGCCAGCGCGTCCAGGACCTGCGGCGAGGGGTGCTGGTCGCGGCCCTGCTCCAGTCGCAGGTAGTACTCCGAGGAGATTCCGGCCAGCAGCGCGACCTCCTCGCGCCGCAGCCCCGGCACCCGCCGCCGCCCGGTCGGCGGCAGGCCCGCGTCCTGCGGGCTCACCAGGCCGCGGCGGGCGCGCAGGTAGGCGCCGAGGTCGTTCGAACCGCTCATGCGTTCCACCCTAGGCGGTCACACGTGGCGCAACCTGGCCCTGCCACTACCCGTCTCGGGCCCGGGCCGGTGTTCGTTCGCTCGCGCGTTTCATCCATTTGCCCCCTTCCGGATTTGGACCGCGGGGAGTCTTCCTACGATGTCCGAAGACGGCTTTTCCGGTGAATCGTCCACTGATCTCCGGTGTGCCCCACAGGATGCGCGGATGTGACCGTGCCGCACGCTCCCCGCTGCAGTGACCGACGGCAGCCCGAATGTCAGGACGAGCCATGACACACGCATCCACCCCCGGCGACGCGGCCGCCGCCGTCGCGGAGGGGAGAGCGGAGTTCCGGGTGGACCCGCACCCGGTCTACGCGGCGCTGCGGCAGGCGGCACCGGTGTGCCCGATGCGCCCCCCGCACGGTGTGGAGACGTACCTGATCACGCGGTACGACGACGCCCGCGCGGCGCTGGCGGACCCACGGCTGAGCAAGGACATGTACGGCGCGATGGACGCCTACCAGCGCATCTTCGGGGACTCCTCCGTCGCGCTCGACGACAACATGCTCTTCTCGGACCCTCCCAAGCACACCCGGCTGCGCCGGATCGTCAACAGCGCCTTCACCCCGCGCCGCGTGGAGGCACTGCGCCCCCGCATCCAGCGCGTGGCCGACGAACTGCTGGACCGGTGCCCGACGCGAGAGCCCGTCGACCTGCTGCCGCGGTTCGCCTTCCCGCTGCCGCTCAATGTGATCTGCGAACTCCTCGGGGTACCGGAGTCCGAGCGCGAGCAGGCCCGGCACTGGTCGGCGACCGTCGCGCAGACCGGCTTCGGCCCCGAGGCCCGGCGGGCGCTGGAGGCGGCCGAGGGGGCGCTGCGCGACTACCTGGTGGAGCTTGTCGCACGCAAGCGCGCGCACCCCGGCGACGACATGATGAGCGCGCTGGTCAGGGCCCAGGACGAGGGCGGGGCCATGACCGACCACGAACTGATCTCCACGGCCTGGGTGCTGCTCTTCGCCGGGCACAAGACGACGGCCTACCTGATCGGCAACGCCGTCCACCACCTGCTGGCCCACCCGGACCAGGCGGCCGCGGTCACGCGCGACCCGGAGCTCTGGCCGCGTGCCGTCGAGGAAGTGCTGCGCTTCGAGGGCTCGGTGGAGAACGCCACGTTCCGCTACGCCGCGGAGGACGTGCAGATCCGCGACACGCTCATCCCCAAGGGGGCGCTGGTGCAGATCGCCATCGCCTCGGCGAACCGTGACCCCGCGGCCTTCGAGGACCCCGACCGCTTCGCCGTCACGCGCGGGGACGCCGGCTCCCACGTGGCGTTCGGGCACGGCCCGCATTACTGCGTCGGGGCACCGCTGGCCCGGCTGGAGACGCGGATCGCCCTGGCCACGCTGTTCGGCCGCTTCCCGCACGTGGCGCCCGGCACGCCGCCCGGGCGGGCGCGCTGGCTCACGGTCCCCTTCCCCGCGTTCCGCGGCCTCGCGGAACTCCCCGTGACGCTCGACCCCCCACCGCTCCCGAACGACAGGAACCGACGTGATTGAGCTCGCCGACGTCGACGAGACGTCCCCGTATCCCAAGCAGCTGCTGGAGGAGACCGGCCCGGTGGTCCTGGTCAACACCATCGTGGCGCCGGACGGCAAGGTGGCGGAGGTGCTGGCCGCCTGGACGCAGGACTCCGTGTACTTCAAGCGCCAGCCCGGCTTCATCTCCGCCCAGATGCACAAGGGCGTCGGAAGCAGCCGGGCACTGATGAACATCGCCGTCTGGGAGTCCGCCGGGCACCTGCACGCGGCGCTCACCAGCCCCGAGTTCGCCGGCGCCGCCGAGCGCTACCCGGACGGCACGGTGGCCCACCCGCACCTGTACGAGCGGCTCGCGGTCCAGGGCGTCTGCGTCGGCTGACCGGCGAGTCCGCCGGCGCCGCCACGGGCGCCGGCGCGGACCGGGCCGGCCTCCTCGCACGGGGGGCCGGCCCGGTCCTGTGGTGCGGTCGGGTCACTGGTTGATGGTGTAGCTGTCCCCGTAGACCTTCCACTTCAGCGGAGGGGTGAGGTCGAAGTTGCCGTTGTTGAGGAAGACCCGCTGCTCGGTGTCGACCCGGGAGGTGTCGCTGTGCGCCTCCTCGGTCTTCATGGCCGCCTTGCGGGCGTCGAGGAAGGCGTTGATGTACGCCTTCTCGTCGCCGCCCTGTGCCGGGCTCTTGGCCTTGGACAGGGCCGTCTTGCGGATGCCGCCGAAGCTGACCTTGTCGTCGCCGGGGCCGTGCATGACTATCGCGTCGTAGTACGCGAACTGGCCGAGGGCGCGCAGCCCGTCGGCCTTGGCCTGCTGGACCGAGGGGTTGAAGTACACCCGGTCGCGCTCGTCGTTCTGGGCCTGCTGGAAGGCGGTGTCGGCGGCGGCCGTGCGCCAGGCGCTCACGAAGCCGGAGCCGAGGCCGCTGTGCGAGTCGGTGCCGTTGACGGCGCGCAGCGCCGGGAGGTAGCGGGCGAGGACGTTGTCCGGCTTGCGGTCGGTGTAGAGCTCGACGAGGTCGAGCATGTCACCGGTGCCGGAGCAGAAGCCGATGATGCCCGCGGTGTAGCCGCGGCCGTCGCCGATGTCCTCGATGTACTTGTACTGGGCCTTCCAGTCCAGCGAGGAGTTCTCGGCGCTGGACACCAGCTGCATCGCGATGTCCTTCTCGTGCGGGTCGTCGAGGCCGGTCGCCGTGGCCCTGGCCGCCGTGGCGGCGTGGGCGGTCGCGGCGGCGGCCGGGGCGGGAGCGGCGGACGCGAGCGAGCCGACGCCCACGGCGAGCACGCCGGCCGAGAGGACGGCGGTCGCGCCGAGCGCCACGCGCTTGCCGCTGAGGGTGCGTGCATGACGGTGTGGGGGGAGCTGCACGGGGGTCTCCGGGGGGTCAGAAGTTAGGAAACCTTCCTAACAGCGCCACATTGAAGCATCGCTCCGTTCGAACGCCAAGAGGATGGAACAAAAACGCGGTACTCCATCTGTGCGACACCGCAAGGGAGTTGGCACCGCGCCGGAGCGGCCGCAGGGCCGGGGACGCCGGGGTCCGCGCAGGTGGGACCGCCTCCCGCATGCGCGGAGCGCCGCCCGGATGCAGGCTGGACCGAAAGAGCCGGAGGAGGTGGTCCCCGTGCCCGACGGGACGCCTCCCGGCCTGCCGTACCCGGCCGACGGGGGGACGGCCGGGGGCGCGCTGCTCTCCCTCGCCCTGGCCTCGATGATGGACGACGTCCACGCCCACGCCGGCGCCGTCTACCTGCTCGCACCCGACGAACCGGTCCTGGAGATGGCCGTCACCGCGGGACTGCCGCGTGCCTTCGCCGCACCGTGGGAGCGCATCGGGCTCGCCTCGCGGCTGCCCGTGGCCGACGCGCTGCGCGAACGCCGCCTGGTCTGGATCGGCAGCGAGAACGAGATGGCGCGCGTCTACCCGCGGATCGCGCTGGTGCTGCCCTACCCGTACACCATGGCGGCCATGCCGGTCGCCACCGACGAGACACCCTACGGCGGGATCTTCGTCATCCTGGCCGCCGCGCATCCGCCGGAGCTCGGTGACCTCGAACGCGACCTGCTGTCCTCCGCCTGCCGGCGGCTGGCCCTGCGCCTGGAGCGCGAGGCCGGGGCCGGCCGCCCGGTGCGCCGCGAGCCCGGCACCCTGGACGCCGGCGAGGCCGCACCGCGGACCGCCGCGACGCCCCTCGTACAGGCCGAGCACATGGTCGGCCGGCTTCCGGAGGGGCTCTGCGCGCTCGACCTGCACGGCCGTGTCACCTTCGCCAACGCCGCCGCGGCCAGGCTCCTCGGGGCCCCCGTCAAGGCGCTGATCGGCGCCCAGCTGTGGACCGCGATGCCCTGGCTCAACGACCCGGCGTACGAGGACCGCTTCCGCGGGGCGCTGATCAGCCAGCGGCCCATGTCGTTCGTGGCGCTGCGCCCGCCGAACGACTGGCTCGGCTTCTCCCTCCACCCCGGCACCGACGGCGTGACCGCGCGGATCACGCCCGCCCCGACCACCTCGTCCGGCGGCCCCGGCGACCCCGGCGGCGAGGGGGGCCAGGAAGACCCCGGCGACCCCGGGGCGGGCGGCCCGGGACGGCTGGTGACCATCTCCCACCTGCTGAACCTGGCCGTCGCCATGACCGAGGCGGCCGGGGTGCAGGACGTCGTGGACCTGCTGGCCGGCGAGATCGTGCCCGCCATCGGCGGCCGCACGGTCGCCCTGCTGGCCTCGGAGGGCGGACGGATGCGCGTGCTGGGGCACCGCGGCTACCCGGACCCGCGGATGCTCGACCACTTCGAGGGGCTGCCGCTGACCGCGCCCACCGCGAGCGTGCAGGTGCTGGTGCGCGGGGCGCCGTCCTTCGTGGAGTCCCCGGAACGTCTCACGCAGCTCTACCCCGACCGGCCGGCCGTCAGCGACGGCATGGCCTCATGGGCGTTCCTGCCGCTGATCGCCTCGGGGCGGGCGGTGGGTACCTGCGTGCTGGGCTACCCCGAGCCGCACGCCTTCTCCGCCGACGAGCGCGCCGTACTGACCGCCCTCGGGGGCCTGATCGCGCAGGCGGCGGAGCGCGCGCGGCTGTACGACATCAAGCACCGCCTCGCGCACGGACTGCAGGCGGCCCTGCTGCCGCACACCCTCCCGTCGCCGCGCGGCCTGGAGGTCGCCGCCCGCTACCTGCCGGGCACCGAGGGCATGGACATCGGAGGCGACTTCTACGACATGGCCGGCGCCGGTGACCGGGTGGCCGCGGTCGTGGGCGACGTCGAGGGCCACAACGTCAGGGCGGCCGGCCTGATGGGCCAGGTGCGCACCGCGGTGCGCGCGTACAGCGCGGCCGGGCAGTCGCCCGGGCAGGTCATGGAGTCCACCAACCGGCTGCTGGTCGACCTGGACGCCGGGCTGTTCGCCAGCTGCGTCCACCTGCACCTGGACCTGCCGCGGCAGTGCGCCCTCGTCGCCCGCGCCGGGCATCCGCACCCGCTGCTGCGCGAACCGGACGGAGGTGTCAGGGTGCTCGATGTCGCCGGTGGCCCGCTGCTGGGAGTGGAGAGGGACGCGTGCTACCCCTCCACCGAGGTCCCCTTCCCGCCGGGCTCGGTGATCGCCCTGTACACCGACGGCCTGGTCGAGACACCGGGCACGGACATGGACGACGCGCTCGCCGACCTCGCCGAGCACCTCGCGCTCACCGGGCACCTGCCCCTGGAGGACGTGGCCGACGGCCTGCTCGCGCATACCGCCGGACGGCGCGGGGGCACCGACGACGTCGTCCTGCTCCTGCTGCGCGCGCGAACCCCCGTGACGTGACCCGCGGCGGCCTGCCCCGAACCGGCCCGGACGCGCGGACGGGCGCCGCGCCGCCCTGCGGCGGCCCACGGCGCCCGTTCCCGGAGCGGCGGCTCAGCCCTGGCGGGCCTTGAACCGCGGGTCCCTCTTGTTGATCACGAACACACGCCCGCGGCGGCGGACGATCTGCGAACCCGGCGCCTTCTTCAGGGAGCGCAGTGAAGCACGTACCTTCACGGTGACTCCTTCCGTTCGTCGTGGTGGCGGCGGATCCACCGGATCCACCCGATCCGGCCATGTCAACGCACCGGGGGGCGCGCTTCTTCCCGGTTCCTCACCCGGTGACCTCCCGGCGACCGGCGCCGGGCAGGATGTGACCATGACGTCCCACCGCGACGGCGCACCGCCGCATGTGATCACCGCCCTGCCGCACGAGCAGGACCTCTTCGCCCGCGGTCGCGGTCTCCAGGACCGCGTGGCCGACGTGATCACCCGTTTCGCCGGGTCGATGGGCTTCGTCTACGTCCACGTGGTCTGGTTCACGGGCTGGATCCTGGCCAACGAGGGACTCCTCGGCCGGGCCGCGGTCTTCGACCCGTTCCCCTTCGGGCTGCTGACGATGGTCGTCAGCCTGGAGGCGATCTTCCTGTCGACGTTCGTCATGGTGAGCCAGAACCGGCAGGCGGCGCGCGACACCATCCGGGCGGACCTGGACTTCGAGACCAATGTGCGCTCGGAGGTCTGGTCGACGCACATAGGACGGGCGCTCGGGCTGGACCCCGTCGAGATCGAGCGGGACGCGCAGCGGCTCATCGCCGAGAGCCGGGCCAAGATGGCGGACCAGGCGTCAAAGCCCCCTGCCTGAGGGGCTGTCGTCCCCTTCGTTCGTGGTGTCGGCGTCGGAGTCGGCGGTGCCGTCGTGGTCCGCGTCCCGTCCCTCGTCGCCCATCGGGCCCGGACTGCTGAAGTCGGGGCTGGAGAAGCCGGGCGACTCGAAGCCCGGGGACTCGAAGCCCGGGGACTCGAACGCGGGCGACGTGTGCCCGGGGCCGTCCGCGTCCGGCAGTTCGGGCTCCGGGACCTCGTACTCCGGGACCGGCGGCGCCGGCGGCACACGGCCGCCGTCCTCCCCGCCGGTGGACGTGGAGAAGCCGGGGCTGGAGAAGCCCGGCCGGTGCGGGCCGTGCTCCTCCGGCGCGGACTCCTCGGGGCGCTCGGTCATCGCTGCCTCCCCTCCGGTCCTTCGCGGTCCCGCGGTCTCAGCGCCGCCGGCCGCGGTAGCCGGACCAGCGGGCACTGGTGCCCAGTCCGCCGAGGTGCGCGGCGACCAGCGCCAGCCCGACCAGGAGCAGGCTGGTCGGCGTGAACACCGCGTCGGTGTGCGTGCCGGTGGCGTTGATGATGAAGGCGATCACGAAGACGACCGTCGCGATGATGGCCAACATGGCTGACTCCCCAGGGGTTTGCGGGCGCCACGTCGCGCCCTGTCCTCCACCGGCTTCCCCCGAAGCACGTCTCCAGTCGACCGGGACCGGACAGCCGCCGCTCCGCACCGTGACCGTGGCAGCGCGCGCACCCTAAGATCCCGCCTTGACCCGACGATGAGCCAGCGCCGTCTCATCCCCTCGCACCCACGTGCTCCCGGAGTCCCCGCATGGCCTCGCCGCACGGCCCGCTCGACCACCGCTACCGCGGTGAGCACCCGATCCGCACCCTCGCCTACCTCTTCCGCCACGACCGCGGGCGATTGACCGTGGCGGTGCTGGCCTTCATGGTCAAGCACACGCCCATCTGGCTGACCCCGCTGGTCACGGCCCAGGTCATCGACGTCATCGTGCAGCACCGACCGCTGTCCGGCATGATGCTCGGCACCGCGGTCCTGCTGCTGATGCTCCTGCTCAACTACCCCTTCCACCTGCTCTACGTGCGCTGCTGGTACGGCAGCGCGCGGCGCACCGGCATGCGGCTGCGCTCGGCGCTGTGCCAGCGGATGCAGCAGCTGTCCATCGGCTACCACTCCCGGGTCAACTCCGCGGTCCTGCAGACCAAGGTGATCCGGGACGTCGAGGCGATCGAGCAGGCCGTGCAGCAGACCGGCGACATGGGCCTGTCGGCCCTCGCCACCCTCAGCGGGGCGCTCGTGGTCATCGCCGTGCAGACCCCGTCCTTCCTGCCGGTCTTCCTGGTCGTGGTGCCCGCGACCTCCGCCCTGGTGATGTGGCTGCGCGGCCGGCTGCGCGAGTCCAACGAGTCGTTCCGCCAGGAGGTCGAGCAACTGTCGTCCCGGGTCACGGAGATGACGACACTGATCCCCATCACCCGCGCGCACGGGCTGGAGTCCACGGCGCTGCGCCGCGTCGACGGCACGCTCAGCCAGGTGCTCACGGCCGGACTGCGCCTGGACCGGCTCAACGGCCGCTTCGGCTCGCTCGCCTGGATCATCCTCAACGTCCTGGGCACCTGCTGCCTGCTCGGCTCCGCCCTGGCCGCGTACTACGGCTGGCTCGGGGTGACCCCCGGCGACGTCGTCATGCTCACCACGTACTTCTCGTCGCTCACGGCCGCCGTGACCACCCTGCTCAGCCTCACCCCGGTGGTCAGCAAGGGCCTGGAGTCGGTGCGTTCGGCCGGCGAGGTGCTGCAGGCGCCCGACCTGGAGCAGAACGCGGGCAAGACCGCGGTGGACGCGGTCCGCGGCCGGATCGACTTCCAGGGCGTCGGGCACGTCTACGAGGACGCTGGACGGCACTCCGTGCGGGACTTCACGCTCTCCGTCCGGCCGGGGGAGACCATCGCGCTGGTGGGCGCCTCGGGCGCGGGCAAGTCGACCGTGCTCAACCTGGTGATCGGCTTCCTGCGGCCCACCGAGGGCCGCATCCTGCTCGACGGGGCCGACATGGAGAGCCTGGACCTGCGCAGCTACCGCCGCTTCGTGTCCGTCGTCCCCCAGGAGTCGATCCTCTTCGAGGGCACCATCCGCGACAACGTCGCCTACGGCATGCCGGGCGTGGCCGAGGAGACCGTACGGGAGGCGCTGCGCGCCGCCAACGCCATGGAGTTCGTGGAACGCCTGCCGGCCGGCCTCGACACGGTCGTCGGCGAGCGCGGCGCCCGCCTCTCGGGCGGGCAGAAGCAACGGCTGGCGATCGCCCGCGCCCTGATCCGCGACCCGCGCGTCCTCGTGCTCGACGAGGCGACCTCGGCCCTCGACTCGCGCTCCGAGGCGCTGGTGCAGCAGGCCCTGGAGCGGCTGGTGCGCAACCGGACGGTCTTCGTCGTCGCGCACCGGCTGTCCACGATCAGGAACGCCGACCGGATCGTCGTCATGGAGGACGGCCGGATCACCGAGACCGGGACGCACGACCAGCTGCTGCGCTCCGGCGGCTCGTACGCGGCGTTGCGCAGCGCCCAGACGGCCTGAGGCGGCGGCGGGCACCCATGGGTGCCCGCCGCCGCCTCAAGGGCCCGCCGCCGGGGGTCAGCGGCGGTGGTGCTGGGCGAACGGGTGGTGACGGTGGTTGTCGCGGTGGTGCCGCTTGCCGTACCACTTCGGCAGGTGGCGCTTGTGGTGATGACGGGCGTGGTGCCCGTGGCGCCCGTGGTCGTCGTGCGAGGCGTGCGAAGCGTGGCCGGCGTGGGTGCCGACCAGCTCCGGGGTGGCGGCGCCGGCACCGGCGGCACCACCCAGGACGACGACGACGGCCACACCGACCGCGGTCGCGAAACGGGGAAGACGCATGGGGACCTCCTGTCTCAGCGGGTGCCCGGGGGTACCCGCGGGGTTGGACAGGGCAAGCGTCGGCCCCCACCGCCCGGCGGCGATGGCGGCACGCCCGTGATGACACTCAATTTGCTGGAATAAGGGCATTTGCGGAACCGTGGGCGGTCGGCCGTCAGTGGACCTCCGCACGGCCCGCTACCCGGGAGTGTCTGTGCAGGTGGGAGGGCGCGTGGGGGCGCGGCGGCCGTGTCGCGGCCGGGTGCCCGCCGCGTCGGCCGGCGGTTTCCGTCCATCGGGACGGGGCAGGCGCGGACACGGCGGGCGGTGCCCTCCGGCCGGGTTCCCGCGTCCGGGGCCGGCCCTGTTCCGCCGTGCACCTGAGCGCATCGTGACACCCGGGCGGCAGCCCTTCATGCGGCGTGCCCGGACGGGGGCCGAGGTCGTTCGTGTATGTACTATTCAAATGGGTATGTCGACATTTGAGAGGAATCGAGGAGGCACCGGACCGTGGACAACAGGAACGGCCACCCCATCAGTACCCGAATACCGCGTGACCAGCAGATACGGACCTGCAGGCCGGCCGTCGTGAAGACGGCCAAGCACGCCGACAAGCCGGAGCGGGAGCAGGACAACAGCACGGACTGGAACATCGTCCGGGGCGAGGACTGACGTCAGCCCGCTGAGCCCGCCCTCCCCGCCGACCAGGCGATCCGCGGTGGCCGCACGGCAGCGCACAGAGGGTGCCCTTCGCCGTCGGTGAGGGCGACCCTGCCCACGAGCAGCCCGGACCGGACCGACTCCTCCAGCACGTCCCGGTCGACGGCGCCCAGCATGAGCTTGGCCCGGCGGAACATCGTGAAGCCACCGGCGCCGTCCAGGGCGCCCCACGACACATGGACGAACCGGCCGCCGGGGCCGCCCTGCACATACGGCCCCCTGACGTCGACGCCCTCAGGGGTGACCGCGGCGACGCACTCCAGCGTCCAGGTGACCGCCGCGGCGTCCGCCGGCTGGAGGTCCAGCAACTCCGCGGGGCGGTTCCGGCGCTGGACCGCGACATGGACGTCCGTGTACACGGAGTCCTCCGGGCCGCACGCCTGGGTGCGCCCGGGCAGTTCGTGGCCCTCGATCCGGATCCGCACCGCCGTGTCACCCTCCCGCCGGCCGGTGCCCCGACGGGCCACCGGCCCGGTCATCCTACGGCCGCGGCCCGCGACACCTCCGCCGGCGACGGCGGGTCGGCGCCGCGGCGTGCGCACGTCAGCGCCGCCACCCGCGCGGCGAGCCGGAGCGCGGCCGCCACGTCGGGGAACGCGGAGCCGCCGCGGGTGGCCGCGCACAGCCGCAGCCGGCCCGCGCGGTCGCCGAGCAGCCGTGCGGAGAGCAGCCCCGCCAGCAACCCCGCCATGAAGGCGTCACCGGCGCCGATGGTGTCGACCACCGGGACCCGGTGCCCGGGCACACGGTGCCGGCCGTCCGGCGGCCAGAACGCCTCGGCGCCGCCCGCGCCGCGGGTCATCACGACCAGGCGGGGGCCCCGGCCCGCCCAGTCCGCAGCGACGTCCGCCGGGGCCCGGCCGGGACAGAGCCAGGCCAGGTCCTCCTCGCTCGCCTTCACGACGTCGCACAGGGCCACCAACCGCTCCACACGCGGCCGTTCGGCCTCCGGCGGCCCCAGCAGCGCGGGCCGCAGGTTCGGGTCGTACGACACGGTGTGACCCGCCGCACGGGCCGCCTCGGCGAGCGCCAGGACCCGGGACGCGCCCGGCTCCAGGGCGGTCGCGACGGAACCGGTGTGGAGGTGGCCGGGGACGGCGGGCAGCCGGAGCGGCGCCGGGTCCCAGGCGATGTCGAAGCGGTAGGCGGCGCTGCCGTGGCCGTCCAGGAGGGCACGGGCCGTGGAGGTGGGACCGTCCCCCACCGACCCCGGGGCCAGCACGACCCCGGAGCCGGTCAGGTGCTGCCGCAGCAGCTCGCCGTACGCGTCCCGGCCGAACCGCGTCGCCAGTTCCACGCGGTGGCCGAGGCGGGCCAGGCCCAGGGCGGTATTGGCGGGGCTGCCGCCGGGGTGGGCGTGCTCGCCGTCGGCGCCCACCACCACGTCCGCCAGGGCCTCGCCGACGACGAGCGTGGCGGGCGCGGCCGGCGGAGTCACGGCAGCACCAGGATCTTGCGGCCGATGCCCGCCGTGAAGCGCTCGATGGCGTGCGCGTAGTCGCCCAGCGGGAAGCGGTCGCTGATGAACACCCCGGGATCCAGGACCCCGGCCGCGAACAGCTCGGCGGCCCGCTCGTAGCTGTGCAGCACGGCCATCGAGCCGGTGATGGTGAGCTCCTGGTTGTAGATCCGGTACGGCTCGACGACGGCGCGGGCCGCGTAGTCCGCGACCCCGAACTGCAGGAAGGTGCCGCCCCTGCCGACCCGTCCCAGGCCGTCCTGGATGGCGGCGGCGTTGCCCGTGGCGTCGATCACCACGTCCCAGCCGCGCGGGCGGGTGATGTCGTCCGCGGACGCCGCCGTGTTGTCGCACCCCAGCAACCGCGCCGTGGCGAGCCGTTCGGGGTTGACGTCCACGACGTCGACGCTCGCGGCGCCGGTGCGCTTGGCCAGCTCCAGCATCATCAGGCCCATCGTGCCGGAGCCGTAGATCAGCACATGGGACGCGAGCCTGCCGCGCAGTACGTCGTAGCCGCGCACCGCGCACGACAGGGGCTCGATCAGCGCCGCGTCGGCGGTCGACACGTGCTCGGGCAGGACCACGCAGTTGGCGACCGGCGCGACCGCGAACTCCGCCGCGCCGCCGGGCTCGGTGACGCCGATCGCGGCCCACCGTTCGCACAGGTTGCCCCGGCCCCGGCGGCAGTAGTGGCACTCGCCGCAGTGCAGCGAGGGATCGACCGCCACCCGCGCGCCGATCCCCAGTTCCGTGACGGCGGACCCGACCGCGACCACCTCGCCGGCGAACTCGTGTCCCGGCACGATCGGCAGCGTGGGGGCGAACTCGCCCTGCAGGATGTGCAGATCGGTACCGCACAGCCCGCAAGCCGACACGGCGACGACCACCTCCCGCGGCCCGGGCGCCGGGTCCTCGACGGTCGCGAGCTCGATCTTTCCGGGCTCGGCGATGACCACTGCCTTCACTTGACGGCTCCCAGGGACAGGCCCTGGACCAGACGGTCCTGGGCGGCGAATCCGGCGACGAGGACGGGCAGGGACACCACGACGGCCGCGGCGCAGACCTTGGCGAGGAAGAGTCCCTGACTGGTGACGAACGAGGTGAGGAAGACCGGCGCGGTCACCGATCGCACGCCGGTCAGCACCCGTGCGAAGAGCATTTCGTTCCAGCTGAAGATGAAGCAGATCAGCGAGGTGGCGGCGATGCCCGGAGCGGAGAGCGGGAGGACGACGCGGCGGAAGACGGTCGGCAGCCCGGCCCCGTCGATGGACGCGGCCTCCAGGATCGCCACCGGGATCTCGGACAGGAAGGACCGCATCATCCAGACCGCGATCGGCAGGTTCATCGAGGTGTAGAGCAGGACCATCAGCCAGATGTTGTCCAGCAGACCCAGGTTCTGCGCGACGAGGTAGACGGGCAGCAGACCGGCCACCGCGGGCAGCATCTTGGTCGACAGGAAGAAGAACAGAACGTCGGACCACTTCCGCACGGGCCGGATCGACAGCGCGTACGCGGCGGGCACGGCCAGCGCCAGCACCAGCAGGGTGGAGACGAGGCTCGCGGTCAGCGAGTTGATCAGCGCCGGCCACGGGCTGGCGCCGGTGGAGGCCCCGAAGAACTCGCGGTAGCCGTCCAGGGTGAGCCCGGCCCCCAGGGAGGGCGGGTTCGTCGCCGCGTCCGTCTCGTGGTGCAGCGAGGTCAGCACCATCCAGACGATCGGCAGGACGAAGAGCAGCCCGGCCGCCCAGGCGACCAGCCCCCACAGGGAGCCGGAACGCCGCCTGGGGGCAGGGGGAGCGACGACGGCGCTCATGAGGACTCCTCCTTCAGCAGCGTCGACACCAGACGCAGGGCGAGGGTGGCGACGACGATGGTCCCGGCGACCACGACCACACCGGCGGCCGACGCCCTGCCGTAGTCGTGCGCCTTGTAGAAGGACTCGTAGATCGTGTACGGCAGGTTGGCGGTGCCGAGGCCGCCCGAGGTGAGGGTGAAGACCGCGTCGAAGTTCTGCACGACGTAGATCGACCCGAGCAGAGCGGCCAGTTCGAGGTAGCGGCGCAGATGAGGCAGCGTCAGGTGGCGGAAGACCTGCCAGGCGTTCGCGCCGTCCACCCGGGCCGCCTCCACCGCCTCCGTGGAACGGCTCTGCAGCCCGGCGAGCAGGATCAGCATCATGAACGGGGTCCACTGCCACACCAGTGAGGCCGTGATCGCCCCCAGGGGCATGGAGGTGATCCAGTCCGGCTGTGGCGGGGTGTCGCTGCCGAACAGCTTCCACAGCCAGGTCAGCGCGCCGTTGAACAGCCCGTACTCCGGGTTGTAGAGCGCGTGCTTCCACAGCAGCGCGGAGGCCACCGGGACCAGCAGGAAGGGCGCGATCAGCAGGGTGCGCACCAGCCCGCGGCCCCGGAAGCGGCGGTCCAGCAGCAGGGCGAGGAGCAGCCCCAGCACCAGGCTCACCAGGACGACACCGGCCGTCAGCCACACCGTGGTCAGCACGGACGACCGCAGATCGGCGTCGCCGAACACCTCGGCATAGTTGCTCAGTCCGGTGAAGCCCCGGCGGTCGGGGTAGAGCGCGTTCCAGTTCATGAAGGAGATCACCAGCGTTGCCACGAAGGGCAGTTGGGTGACGACCACCATGAACACCAGGGCCGGCAGGAGCGGTGCGCGGCGGGCCCAGGCCGCGGCCCGGTGCGGACCCGGCGGCCGGGCGGCCGCGGGCCGCGCAGGCG
>NZ_JARAWX010000056.1:0-18972 GCF_033793585.1 Streptomyces sp. MI02-7b
ATTCAGCACTGGGCTACCGCACCCCGATCGAGTACGAGCTACTCTCCGCACAAGACACCGTCCCCGCCGCCAGTTAGCCACCGCAGCTGGAACCCAAACCGTGGGGCAGGTCAAGATGTCACCCGATCGTGCAGCAGACCCCGTGGAGGGCGTCCACGTGCGTGTGAGTCAGCGGCGCGACCTCGAGCGTCATTCGGCCAGGGTAGACGCTGGAAGACGCGGTCCCTTCCTGTTGATTCCCGCTGTTGCGGCGTGCTGACTCGCGTTTCCATTCAAATGGAAGTTAGGATCCCCGCCCATGGCAGGTCGACCGGCAGCAAGCCGTCAGGATCGGGATCGGGCCCAGGAGTTGGCTCGACGGGTACGTGCGTTGCGTGAGGCGCGTGGATGGACACGGGAGCGGCTTGCGAAGGAGGCAGGTCTGCATACGCGGACTCTGGTTCGCCTGGAGAGTGAGGGTGCTGTTCAGCCGGGCTTCTTCACCGTGGGGGCGCTGGCTGCGGCGTTGGCGATCAGTCTGGATGAACTGTTTCGTGCAGCTCAGCCGACGTGGGGTTTGTGGTCGGCCGGCTATGAAGGGCGGGACATCGGATCGTTTGTTGCGGCCCTGGTGGACGCGCAGATCGACGCTGTGGCGGATGTACGGCTGACGCCGATCAGCCGCAAGCCGGGCTTCAGCAAGACGCGACTGCGTGAGGCCTTGAACGCGGCGGGGATCGAGTATGTGCATCTACGGGCCCTGGGGAATCCCAAGGACAACCGTGCCCCCTTCCGGGAAGGACGTCTGACCGAGGGGCGGGCACGGTTCAGGAACCTACTGGAGTCGCAGGACGCCGTCGCAGAACTTGCCGGCCTTGCCGAGCGTGCCCAGGCATCGCGTGTGGCGGTGCTGTGCTTCGAGCAGGATGCCGAGCGCTGTCACCGCACTGTGGTCGTCGAAGAGGTCCTGCGGCAGGCTGACGTAACGGTGACCGCTCTGAACTGAGCGTTCCGCACCGCGAGCAGGCCCTCTTAACAAACCGCGCTGTTGCGTCCAATCTGGCCTTCAGGGGTCACATCGGGCTGGGGAGGCAACGGTGGGCGAACGGCAACGGGCTCGCATCATGATCACGGTGAAGACCTATCCGGAACTGTCCGCCAAGTACCGGGAGACCAGCTGTGTCGCCGGTGTCCGCCTCGACCTCGGTCAGCCGCGGCACGTGCGGCTCTTCCCGGTGCCGTTCCGGCTGCTGGAGCAGCAGGCGCAGTTTGCGAAGTACTCAGTCATCGAAGTCGACGTCGAGACGCACCGCCATGACCGGCGCCCGGAGAGCCTGCGCCCGATCCTCGACACGTTGAAAGTCATCGAGCAGCTCTCCCCCGCCGACGGCTGGGTCCGACGATGGCACTACCTGCGGCCGCTGGTGGCACCATCCCTGTGCGCGATACGCCGCGACCAGGAGATCCGCGGCACCTCGCTGGGACTCTTCCGTATCCCCGCTACGCCCGGGTTGAAGCTGACCGACGCCGAGCCGTGGCCCGACTCGAAGTCTGCCCTGACTGACCAGATGGACCTTTTCGAGCAGGACTTGAAGCGTCTGGAGTGGGTGCCGGTGCAGTTGCGCTACAGGTTCTCCTGCGCGGATGCGGACTGTCCCGGACACGACATGCACCTGAAAGACTGGGAGGCAGGCGAGTCCTACCGTAAATTCCTCCGCACCTACGGCGTGCACCAAGTGCGGCAGAAGCTGCACGAGCGGTGGCTGACCCGCATGTTCACCCCTGATCGGGCCGTCCACGCGTTCGTCGGGAACATCGCCGCCCGCCCCCGCACCTTCATGCTCCTCGGTCTGGCCCGCCCCCAACGGAAGGTTACCGAGTACGCCCAGGACGACCTGTTCTCTCTGTAAAGGTGTGCCCTGTCGGCGGGGCCGCGTTGGCGAGCATCTCGCTTCGATGCAGGGCCACCCACCGACAAACCCCAATGCGTTGTCCCCCACGCCACCCGGCTGGCCCAGTCGCTGAAGTCGGCGGCGAGCTGCTGCTGAGCTTCCCCCAGCCGTTTGACATCGCCGTCAAGGATCGCTTCCGCCGCCCGTCTCCTTCACGTCGGTCAAGCACCGGCCGATTCGCATCTGGAAGACGTGACATGCATGCCCTTGCGGCTCGGTGACAACCCGAGGCCGCTCAACGGCCCCTTGGCCCCGGTCGCTGGCCGGTGGCGCGTGGTCGTGGTGAGGCGGGCGGGCTCAACGGCTCGCTGCAGAGTGCTGCGGTCGCTCCCGGTGTGGCGTCCGGGTGAAGCGTCAGTAGGCACATCCGGAATCAGATATCGGATTGGGGATGATGGGCGGGTCGTGCCGCAGGAGGAGATGCGGCCCGATATTCACCTCGCTGAGGGCGACTCTCCTTGTCCGTCACAGCGGCCAGACGGTTCAGGGGGCCACCTGCTCGATGAGGCGGAGGTTAGAGGAGGCAAGTTTCTTACCGTTCTTGGGAAGTATCCAAAACGATCCGTCACTGTCACGCCCCACCAAGCGTGACACGCTTCTCAGTGAGTGCGGAATGTAACTTTTGGCCACTTTGCACAGTTCGACGAGTGCTTCTTCTCGGGTTTTGTTTCCGGTCACAGGCCGAAGGGCTTTGACTTGTCGGCGCGTCAGCTCATCAGCTATGATCATTTTCTCTTCGATGATCCACCACGTAGACACTGACCCGTCTCCTTACGAGTGGTTCTGCCACCCTGCGCCTCGCGATTGGGCTGCAGGGTTCGATTGGGTCTTGCGCTGCGCTCTGCTTCCGGTGCACCCGCAGCGAACCACGACCGCTGTGCTTGCTCGTCTTCTTCGAGTGGCCGCTGAGGCGAGTCGGGACGGTCAGGCGAGATTGAAGGCTATTGCGCCCGCGACGGCATACAACGCCATGAACGTGACGGGGATCCACACTTCGATCTGTGTGAGCGACAAGTGCAGCTTCGCGGCCTTTCCGTTGCCCAGTTCCAGCCACTCGGTCTCATACACACGGGCGGGCAACCGGCGTTCCAGCGCGGTGATGACTTTGTATTTGGCTCGGTTGAGCTTTCGGTATGAGGCGATGAGGAGCAACCAGGCTCCGCATTGGGCGCTGGCGACGAGAGCGAGGACAGCCAGACTCCAGGGCGACGTTCGGTGAAGGAAACTGCCGCCTGCCGTGCTGGCTGCTGTCAGCAATGCGGAATTGATGGTCAGGAAGAAGGTGTTGGTCAGGCTCCGACGGGCGCTGATCCGGTCGGCCATTTCCACGCAGATCTTGTACTGATCCATGATGGCCGCCTGGTATCGCTCCGCTCCTGCCTGGTAGTCCTCCAGGCCGATGTGACAGTTCCACGGCAGTCCATCGCGCTGTGTCGCCTCACTTGCGCTGCGCAGCCCACGACTCATGCGGACAGTTCCTCGCCGGTCGTCGCCTGCGACAGTTCTCCCTCGATCTCGCGTACCTTGACGTCGATCCGTCCCGGCTTGTTGCGGGAGGGACAGACTTCCTCGATGTTGACCAGTACCCGGCGCCCCTCTTCCAGGCGTCCGTCATCCAGTTCTTCGCGCAGCGACGGTGACATCTTCTGGGCGTGCAGCAAAGCCAGTGTGGGCAGGTTGGGGTAGTCGTCCAGCCTCACGAGGGCGAAGGACCTGTCACGGATGACAATGGTCGCCCCGTGGCGTTCTCCGACTTGCGGGTATCCGTCCATGGACGGAGTCGCCACTGAGGCAAGGAGGGTGGGCGTTAGGGTGGCCTGTTGGTTCGCAAGCGCGATATCGATGCGCTGACGTGCCCGGTCGATCCATCGGATGATGACGGTCACCTCGTCGTGTTCCTTCAGGCCTGCCGCCTCGTGGTTGCGCACTCGGGACCGGCCGCCGCCGGCCAGTTCGACCCAGACCCCCTTACCGTTGACCTCGTAGACGGTGGCTGTGAGGCTGCGGCCCCGCTGGTACGTGCGCTCCCACTCGTCCCAGGGGTCTTCGCCTTCCTGCTGTGTGAAGACGAGGTTGTTGTCGCGGTAGACGAAGAAGCCGGAGATTTCCCTACCGACGTGGAACCTCTGCGACAAGTCGTCCGGGATGACGTCCCGGTAGCTCATGTCGCCCTTGTACATCTCCGCGCTGCGTCGCGGGTTGCGCAGGTCGCGCACCCGGATGTGGTCCTCGAAGACTTCTTCGACTCTGACCTTGGCGCGGAGGCGGTCTTCCGGTGTGTAGGGCCGCAGGTCCATCTCCGGCTCGCGTCGTTGCTGGCGCAGGTCTTCGATCTCGGTGCGCAGGCGTGTCCGCAACTCGGCCAGGCCTCGGAAGGTCCATTCCCACCGCACGACACGGAACTGCCCGAGGGCGTTGCTGGGCACCTGTGCGCCCTCGTGTGCGATCACCACGAGCCGCTTTTTGAGGCATAGCGCCCATGCCAGTTCCATGGCAACCGATGTGGAGGGAACGGATAGGTCGGCAACCACGATTCCCGCCCGGTCGATGCCCGCCCACGCGACATCCATGGCGCTCTCGGTGGTGCCGGGGACCTTGTCGGCGCGCTCGGCGCGCAGTCCCCAGGTCTTGATCCAGTCCTCAAAGTGCCCTTCGTACAGGACGTCGAAGTTCTCCGTGCGGCCGTTGGGGAGTTCCTTGTCCTCGTACGGCATAGCGAAGAAGACCATGTCCTCCTCGACAGCACCTTGGCGTCGCAGGTCCAGCGTCATCTTGCACTCCTCGCATTCGGCATATCTAGTACAAATCGACTAAAAATGGGTCGTCGAAGCTCATCGATGGACGGGGAGGGACTTCTGAGGGGCTCAGCGGAGGTTGCTGTCGCAGCGAAGGGCCGGCTTCGCTGCGACAGTCCTCATGTTCGGGCGTTCACGCTTTGGTGCCGGCCCTGACTCGGTGACGGTCAAGACTGGTATCACCCCAGCGCTGCTGCCAAGTCAATGTGCGGGTGTCACCCTGCTTGCACGCGGGCCAGGCAGGTCGTCTTCCAGAGCGTTTGCGCGAAATACATCTCTTGATCTGCAGAGTGGAGGACCTGGCCAGGGCTCGCATTCTGTGCGACCCAGCCGACACCAAAGCTAGCGCCAACGCGTACGGCACCCTTACCGAGACGGATTGGAGGGGTGAGTGCCGTGTGCAGACGTGCGATTAGTTTCTGGGACCCTTCGCGGGTGACGTCGTATGCGAGTACCGCGAACTCCTCGTCGCCCAGTCGGGCGACGATGTCACCGTCACGTACCGCGTGCTGCAGTCTGCGGGCCACCTCCGTCAGTACTACGTCCGCCATCTCGCGGCCCAGTCGGCTGCTGACCGAAGCGAAGTCGTTTAGGCCGCAAACCAGCACGGCAGTTCGTGAGCCACCGTAGTCCTCGCCTTGCCCCTGACATTCGACGGCAAGGAGGTATCGCAGCTCAGTGCCATCTGGCAAGCCGGTCAGTTCGTCTCGGCCGGAACCACGAGCACATGACTGTGCCTGTCGGCTGAGGTCATCCACGTATGTGAGCCGGTAACAGGATCCATCCGGGCCATGGGTAACAACAGAGGTACTCAGCAGCACTCTGATGTAGCTGCCATCGCGGTGCGACAGACGCACTTCAGCCTGCCCGCCCTCCGCGGGCATCCTCAGGAGCAGGTCCAAGTCCTCAGGGTGGACCAGGTCCTCGAAGGAAAAGTCGCTCAACGCGATCGCGGGCCGTCCCAGCAGGTCGCACAGCGTGTCGTTGACACGGCTCAGTTTGCCCCGCTGCCCGTCGCCAAGCTCGGCCATCGCCAGGGCGCGTGGCGCCCCCTCGAGTACTGGCTGGAGGCGGTTTCCTCCCTCTCTGAGGGTCTGCCGCTCGTACTCCAAGCGCACCAAAGCACGTTGGGTGTCCGCCCGCATGCGGGCATTGGTGATGGCAACGGCCGCATGGAAGGCGAACATCTCCAGGGCTTCGCGGGCCCAGACATCGGGCATCTGCCCATCACGCGGAGCATCGACCGACAGAACGCCGAGCAGCTCGCCGTCGGTACGGTACATGGGTGCGAAAAGCCGGTCCTCGGGATGCCATTGTTCGGGTGACTGCGGCATAGGCCCGCCTCCTGTCCAGGAGGGCACGCCGTCGCCGTCCAAGGTCCAGGCGAGCTCGTGCGAGATAAAGCGCAGGCTGCCCCACTCCTGCCCCATTGAAAGGCGTCGATCCCACAGCTCCCTGAGCCCGACACGTCCGATCATGAAAGCTTCGGCGGCCTCGCTTCCCGCGAGGGCGGCAATGACGAGGTTGCCGTCCGGTCGCACAAGGTTTATGAGTCCGATCCCGTAGCCGAGTCCACTGACCAGGCCATCGGCGACGGTCTGCAGGGTCTCGGCCAGGCTGTGCGCGACATGCAGTTTGGCGATGGCTTCGTGCAACTGCGCGAGGGACGCCGGCGATGCGCAGAACCTCTCCTCGCTGTCCGGGATCGCGCGCGACAGGTCCGGGCTAACTCCCTCGCGAAGCTGGCGGACGCGATGCAGCTGACCTTCTGCCCCAGGCACGCGGTAGTCAGCCGCGATGCGCAGCCAGTGGGAAGCGCGCTCCAGGTCATCCCGCTCGAGGTGCTCCACGCCCAGCGCGAGAGCATCGTGTCCGAGCTCGGCACTCACCGCCAAGGCGTCCAAGGATTCCTCGCCCGAAGGGTCGAGGTCGTCGATTGCGGCCATCACCGCGGCAAAGCCGTCGTCGAGTTCCGCGTCGTTGAAGGTAGGGCCACCCTCCCCCAGGGCAGCGAGGAGCCTCTCAACCGGGTGGGTGCGATCGGGTCGATCGTCGTGGTTCACTTGCGCACCTCCCCGCGCGCGGTGACCGTCTGCCGATATCCGTCGAGCTCTGGCATCTTCCGCAATTCCTTGACCGCTGTGGCTATCAACTTCTTTACGCCGTCGATGCTGATCCCCATCAGCCTGGCCACGGTGGTCCGATCGAGACCGTCGACGTAGCGTAAGCAGAGAGCTTCGCGCTGCCGCTGTGTCAGCCGAGCCAACGCCTGCTCCAGATCGACCCGCGAGTCAACAGGGCCCCATGCGTCATGCCCTCCGCGCTGGATCTCAGACAGACGCTCGGTTAGAACCTCCTCGCCCGGAAGGTCCGCTGCCCGGTTCTGTTCCTCGTACCAGTCCGCGATCCGTCGCTGGGTAATGACGAACAGCGGTGCTGCGAGATCGTCGTAGGGCTGCCACCGGTCGAAGCGGTGAAAGTAGGCCTTCCACACGTTCTGGCAGATGTCCGCAACGGCGTTCCTGTCACGCACACGGCGTGCCACATATCTGAACAGCCGCTCGTGTTGCGCTCGGTACAGCACCGCACGCGGGTCCTCGTGACCGTCGGCCGCCCTCTGCGGCTGGGCAGTGTTCAATGTCCGGAATCCCCTGTCCCCGGGGCCGGCACCCACAGCGCCGACACCGACCCAAATCCGGCGAGCCGCCACGCCGGGCTGGCACCCATACCGCCCTCGCAGTACAAGCGGACTGGCTCAGGCATCGTGCCTCCTCCCGGCTCCGCTCGACGACCCGTCACATAGCTGGTCCCCCCGCGCACCAAAAACGGGTACCTGTTTGAGCCCCAAAAAAACCGGACAGCCTCCCGAGCCGTTGACACGCCCCCGGTCGGCCGGTCGGCCGGTCGGCCGGTCGGCCGGTCGGTGCGCTACTACCACAGCGCTCCCCCGCTTCCGCCCGACACGAGCAACTGGCTACTCCTGCCACCCGTTCACCTCGCTCCGCCAAGCGCCGGTCGACGTCACACCTGGAGTGCCGCGGTGGTTCGAGGACGAACCCGCCCGAGGACATGATCTGGCCGTTGGTCGGACGTCCGTGATCTGCTGCGTTGCGATGGCCCGCTTGTGTTCGCCACCGGAGCCGAACAGCTGGGCTACCGGCCGGGACATGTCTCGCGACCCCTGCAACCGCCAACCGGGCTTCTCACCTGTGGATTCTGAACTTGAACTCGTGATGTCTGGCGGTCAGCTGCTCGTACTGCTGTGCGCGAACGGGTCGGTGAGCTGTGCTGCAGGCGGAGTGGCGATGAGGAGAGTGCTCGCGGGGCCGGATGTCGCCGTGAGACTGGTGGGATCCAGGCTGAGTGCCTGCGCGAGGGCCGGGGCCAGGCACTCCCATTCGGCAACGAGGTCAACGGCTTCCTCCGGATCCAGGTCTTCGGGGCGTTCCGTGACTCCGATCGCGTTGAGGCTGTCTCGTTCTACTTGAACGGGCTGCCCCAGCGCGAGCTCGGGGTACTCGCTGATCCAGCGCCTGGTGATCGAGCCGTGCTCGGCAATCAGCCGGGCGTCCCCCAGGCACCCCTAACCCACCGTCCAAACTACTTACCAGTGAAGTTGCGACATCTCGCATTTGATCTACCGCACTGCAGCTCAGCACCATGATCGAAGATGAGCTATCTACATCACCACAGCTCACAGCCATACTCGAAACTACCTCCAGAACTGCAGCACCCCTGGTCACCGCTCCAGTAATGCGGCAAGTGCAGAGGTTGACAGCTGGCCACGTTCGCGGATTCGGTCGGCGAGCGGGCTGATGGGGAGCTGGTGCCGATGCGGCTACGGCTGCTGAGCAGCGTTCGCGTGCTCGGGGAGGGCGTCGACACCAAGGGCTGCGACAGCGTGTTCTTCGGGGACGTGCGCGGCTCCGCCGTGGACATCCTGCAGATCGTCGGCCGGGCCCTTCGCATGCAGCCGGGCGAGGGCAAGGTGGCCAGCCTGGTCGTGCCGGTGTTCCTCGCCCCCGGTGAAGACCCCGACGCCATGCTCACGAGCAAGGGCTACAACGGCCTGGCCAAGGTCATGGCTGCCCTGCGCTCGCACGACACCGAGACCATCGAGCAGCTGGCGGAGCAGCAAGCGCACAGCCGCGCCGCCAAGCCGACAGCCGCCGAGATCGCTTCAAGTGGCGGCCGGGGCGGGGAAGGTGGCTCGGGCGGTGAGAGCGGTCTGTCGGCTCCGGCGCAGGGGCTGTTGTCGTTTTCTACGCCGCGTGATCCGGCGATTCTGGCACAGTTCATGAGCCTGCGTGTACTGCGGCCGGAGAACACCTATTGGCGTGCCGGAATTCAGGCCGCCACCCGCTACGTGAAAGAGAATGGGGATCTGAAAGTCCCCTACGCTTTCGTCACGCCGGAGGACTGGGACCCCGCTGGTTTTCCTCTGGGAACGTGGATCGCGGATCAGCGGAGGTTTTTTAATTCGGGTGGGATGAAGCCGAAGCGGGCCGCTGAACTAGACGATCTGGGCATGGTGTGGTCGCACTGGGACGTCGCTTTCCAGGAGGGACTGTCAGCCGCGAGGGAGTGGGCTGCCGTGCACGGGCATCTACTGCCGCCCGCCACGGCGGTCTGGAACGGCTATCCGGTAGGCGTCTGGATGAAAAACCAGCGCACCGCCGGACGGCTCGCAGACACCATCGAGCAGCGGCGTGAGGCAGGTCTGCCGGTCGGCCCAACCACCGGCGCCCTGACCGAGGAACGCCGGGACGCCCTGGAGGCCATCGACCCGTCCTGGTGCCCTTCCTGGCCCGTCGTCTGGCAGCGCAGCTACCGGCTCTGCCGCAGGATCGTTGAGGACGGCCAGCCGCTCCCGACCGCGCCGGGGCAGACCACGGTGCAGGGCGAGGATTTGGGCGCGTGGGTCCAGGCGCAGCGCCTGGGGTGGGAGCAGCTGCTGCCTGCGCAGGTCTGGATGTTGGAGAACATGCTCCATCTGACGCCGGCGGAGCCTTCGGAGAGGCCGCCAGCGCCTCGTACGCAGGCGGACAAGTGGGCGGTCAACCTTCGCGCCGCCCGACAGTTCCACGCCCGCGGGGGGGGGCCTTGCAGGTGCCCCGGAAGCATGTCGAGCGGCTCACCGAGCCCGATGGGACCGTGACCGAGTTCAAGCTGGGCCAGTTCCTGGACAACACCCGCCGCCGCGCCGACAAGCTCACCGAGGCACGACGCGCGGAACTCAACGCATTCGGCATGCGCTGGTAACCACTGCAGCACAGTGAGCGGCCGGGCCAGGACTCCGAACGGGAGTCCCGGCCTGGCCCCTGTATGGCGCCGTGAACGGCCTGCTGACACGTGGCGGCACAATCCCGCCCGGCTGCTGACACGAGGCGCCACACGGGCCGTGCGGGCTGCTCGGTCGGAGCGGTCCCGGGCGTCCGGGCTCCGGGGTGCTGGTCTCTCAAGTCGAAACGCTGCGGCACTATGTGAGCGCGGGGTCCTCGGTCACCGCCGCAGCGCCCGAGTACAGGCCAGCAGAGGGACCAGGACGAGCAGAGCGGCACGCACACGAAGGCTTGGAGCCGTATGGAACTGAGAACGATCGAGCGCGCTGCCGGGGCCTTCCAAAAGCCGCTCGGCGCAGCGGAGCTTCAGGCGATCTGCGGCCGGGTCTTTGGACGTCAGGCGCGGGTGGTCTCGGCTGTCGAGCTGGGCGGTGGGATGTACAACAACACCTACCGTGTGGCGGTGACTGGGCAGGATCGGCCGGTGATTGTGCGTGTCGCGCCGGAGCCGGGCGTTCAGTTCCGGTCCGAGCGTCAGCTGATGCGGAACGAGTACGCGAGCGTTCCCTGGCTGTCGGTGATCGGACCGCTTATGCCCAGGGTGATCGCGGCGGACTGGTCGCACGAGGTCATCGGTCGTGACTGGATGGTCCAGACTCTGCTCGACGGATCGCCCGCTTCCGGCCCTCGCGGTCTCATCGCTTATCCACGTCCGGCCTGGAGCACGTTCTTCCGGCAGATGGGCGCCATCGCCAAGAAGGTGCACGCCGTACGCGGACCGCACTTCGGGTCAGTTGCCGGGCCCGGGTATGCGACGTGGCGTCAGGCGGTGATCGCATCCCTGGAGGACATCGCCACAGACCTGGACGGTGCGGGCCTGGACGCAGCCGACATGCAGCAGGTGGTGGCGGCCGCCAAGGAAGAGCCGGTCCTTGACGAGATCACCGAACCACGCCTCCTCGCCGGCGACCTGTGGATCGTGAACGTCATGGTCGCCGAAGGCGCCCCAGAGCCCACGATCAACGGGGTCCTCGACCTGGACCGGACCCTGTGGGGCGACCCAGCAGCCGACTGGACCATCCGCATGGCCCTGGCCAAGCCAGGCACAGAGCGAGACGCATTCTGGGACAGCGACAGCTACGGCCCGCTGGACCGCTCCCCTGCAGCAGTTCGACGCTCACTGATCTATCAAGCACGCCACCTGGGAGCCATCCGCCTGGAGCACCATCGCCTGGGCAATCCCGACGGCGTGCGCAGCACCTACACCGACCTGGCAGCGATACTGACCGAGATGGGCTGACCAACCCGCCACCTGCACCCTCGCACCTGCAGGCCAATACGCGAGCCGTACCGACACCACCCGTGAGCAAGGACTTCGGAACTATCTCCCTGTGGTTCCGGGGGCCTCGCGTCCGTCCGGAAAGCCCCCGGGCCCCCACCGCGGCCCGCCCCGCCGGTCTGCACACCCGCCCCGTCACAGGCCAGCGGGTCCCTGGCTCGGCCCTGTATGGCGCCGTGTACGGCCCGCTGACGCCGGGCGGTTCCCTGCCCGACTTTTGGCACGAGGCGCCGCACGGGCCGTGCAGGCTGTTCTGCCGGAGCGTTCCCGGGCATGTGCTGCACTCGGTCAGGTGGGCGTCGAATGGGCGTGACGCCAACTGCAGTTCGTCGTTGAGTGAGCGACTGTAGATCACATAGCAGGGGACCCCGGGCCGGCATGACCCGGGGTCCCCTGCTGTCGGCTCACGACATTTTGGCGGGGGCTGGCGGTACCACGTGGGCGCGGGCAGTGTTTTTTGATCTCGGCTCTGAGGTGCGTCCGGTGATGGCTTGATCGCGAGGTGGTAGGTGGTCTGAGTCACTACGCTGAGCGCCTTCACCTTGGGAGGTTCGGTTGGTACAGGGGAGCGCACTCGGGCAGGACTTCCGGCGGCTGTGGGGTGCGTATGCGGTCAGCGCAGCGGGCAGTGCCGTCGGCATGGGGGCGTTGCCGCTGATTGCCCTCCTGGTGTTGGATTCCTCTGCGTTTCAGGTCTCTTTGCTGGCTGCGTTGTCCGCAGTGGCCAGTGGGGTGATCGCTTTGCCGCTCGGGGTACGTATCGAGCACCAGTACAAGCGGCCGGTAATGATCACTGCCGATCTGGCCCGCTGTGTGCTGCTGGCGAGCGTTCCGGTCGCCATGGCTTTCGACCGCCTCACCTTCGCCCAGCTGTGTGTCGTCGGAGTTCTCCAGACGGCGGCATCTGTCGCGTTCAGCGCGGCGAGTGGGGCGCACCTGAAGGCACTTGTCCTGCCCGAGCACCGTCTTCGTGCCAACAGTCTGTTCGAGACGACCAACTGGATCAGCGTCAGCGCCGGGCCGCCCGTCGGCGGGCTTCTGATCGGAGCACTCGGCGCGGCCGCCACGATGGTGGTCGATGCGCTGTCTTTCCTTGGATCGGCTCTGGGTATCCGTCGTATCCGGCAGCCTGAGCCCGCGCCTCCGGCACCGGCCGCCGCTTCTCACCTGGGCCGTGACATCGCTGCGGGCTGGCGGTACCTGCTGCGGCATCCAGGGCTGCGGCCGCTGTTCTTCAACGCGCTGCTCTTTGGCGGATCCGTCATGATGACGTCACCGCTGATGGCCGTCCTCATGCTGGATGATCTCGGCCTGGCACCGTGGCAGTACGGACTCGCTCTGGGACTGCCGTGCCTGGGCGGAGTGCTGGGCTCGCGCCTGACTCCGCTGCTCACTCGGCGATGGGGACAGCGTCACGTTCTGCTGCTGTCCGGTGTCGCACGCACGCTCTGGACGATCCTGCTGCCACTGACGCCCTCCGGCGCGGTCGGCGTGTTCGTCATCGTGGCCGTCGATTTCGGCCTGCTGTTCTCCGCCGGGGTCTTCAACCCGTCGTTCACCACGTATCGCATGGCGGTCACACCGGACGCGTTCATGTCCCGCGTCAGCACCTCCTGGTCCGTCGGTTCGAAGACATGCCAGGCCGTCTTCGTGATCGCCGGTGGTCTCCTCGCTGCTGCCGCGGGGGTACGCGGTGCCCTGCTCATCGCCGGCCTGCTGTGCCTGGCGAGCGCGCTGCTTCTGCCATGGCGGAAGGCACGCATCTCCGCCGATCCTGATCCAGCGCTGTACCGCGACGGTCTCAACAAAGTTGTCTAAGGGCTGTCCCGCAAAGGGCTGGCTGGCGCCCGCGCCAGGTGGGTGAGCGGGATACTCGCGGGACTCCGACGCGGGGCTGTGACAGCCTGCCCACATGCCAGAGCTGCGTATTCATGCGGGTCGTCACTACGCCATCCAGTTCCACTACGCATTGCCGGACGACGCTTGGTGTGTGGAGCTGAGCGAAGCCGTCCCGGCGCCGGCCACGTGGGCTGAGATCCCCAACGCCGTGACGCACTTGCCTGGAGCTGCCTTCCTGGTGGCGGTCATACCCGACGAGGATCCGGACCGGGAGCCGACCGTCCACATCCACAGCCACGACGAACACGTCATCCCCTACGAGATCATGCGCTGGTTCATGGAGCACGTGGCCGAGCAGGTTGAACGCTGCCGCATCGCCTTCGAGCAGGGAGAAGCCGAAGCAGTGGAATGATCACGAAGTGACTGGTGTGATCACGGCGTCGGAGCCCTCCTGGATAGCCCCGTTCAGCGGGCTGAGCCCGCGACAGTTCGGCAAGCTGATCACCGCTCTCCGGCGCGAGGGTGCAGATCCGGTGCGCAAGGGCCGGCCGTGGAGTCTGCCACTGGAGGACCGCGTGCTGCTGGTCGCCGCGTACTGGCGGACGAACCTGACGCTGCGCCAACTGGCTCCGCTCTTCGGGGTGTCCAAGTCCGCAGCCGACCGCATCATCGACCACCTCGGACCCGTGCTCGCGCTCCAGCAACGCACGCGGTTCCGCAAGGACGCCGTGCTGATCGTGGACGGCACCCTGGTCCCCACCCGCGACCACACCATCGCCGAGCAGTCGAAGAACTACCGGTACTCCACCAACCACCAGGTCGTCATCGACGCCGACACCCGGCTGATCGTCGCGGTCGGCCGACCGCTGCCCGGCAACCGAAACGACTGCAAGGCGTGGGAGCTGTCCGGAGCGAAGGCCGCCGTCGGTAAGACCACAGTCATCGCGGACGGCGGCTACCGGGGCACCGGCCTGATCATCCCGCACCGCCGCGAACCCGGCCAGAGCGAACTGGAGGCATGGAAAGAGCAACACAACACCTGCCACCGCAAAGTCCGCGCTCGCGTCGAGCATGCCTTCGCCCGGATGAAGACCTGGAAGATCCTCCGTGACTGCCGCCTCAAGGGCGACGGCGTCCACCACGCGATGCTCGGCATCGCCCGCCTGCACAACCTCACCCTCGCCGGGTAACGACGAACCGGCAGGTCAACCCACACGTCCTAGATCATTTACGGGACAACGCTTAGACAAGCGGAGGGGTCAGTACAACGCGATAGCGTCGATGACTATCGCGGGACCAGAGATATACGCGTGAACATCGTCGTCGGGGACATCCAGGCCCAGCCTGCCGAGCTGTCGGGTGACCTCCTGGAGGTCATCCTGGATCTGCGCCATCATGATGCGTCGCATCATGAACTCCCACCCATGCAGGAGCCATTCGTCGGTGACCCTGAACTCGCCTTCCGGGATCAGTCGGTACACGCTGCCGAGGACGCGCAGATCTCCCTCTAGCCGATTCGCCGACGCTTCGTCGATGAAGAAGTCGGGGCGTACGTTGACGTACACCTTGTGTGGCAGCGAGCTTCCGGTGACCTCAAGAAGCATGGGCAGAGGCAGCAGTTCGTTGTGCAAGTAGACCGTTGGATCGCTTCGGCTACATCCGGATCCTCGACGTCCAGGTTGGCAAGCTCGCTGAGCTCATTGATGTCACGGGCCAGCATGAGTCGTCGGAAGACAAAGAACACCTTGCTCATCACGCTCGCCGCCGTGATCCGCGTGTTGCCCTCGATCTCAATGAGGGCGTCTTTGAGAAGCGCTGAGTCACCGACAGGATTGACGTGGACCGCCTTCTCGCGGATCAGGCCGTCGATCACCTTGGAGACCGTCGCCTTCTCCCGCGGAGCCAGACTGTACGTCGACTGGAACTGGAAGTCGCTACCTGCGGATCCGCTCAGGGCTAGCGCGCCAAGGCCGGCCTTGCCGCCGCCGGACCGCTTGCTCACTGTCGTCTCCACGATGTCCTGCGCCACAGGGACCTTGATGTCGTGGTACTCCGCCTGAGACAGCAGCGTTTCTAGATCGAGAAAACTGGGAGACCTCAATGTCATCGGAGAAGTCTTCCATGCGGCACCGACAACAAGACGTCACGGGCGTCTGCTGCAGGCCCGGAGGCACAACGGGCTACGGCGAAGCAGCCGCTCTGCGTGGCAACGTCTGCATCAAGGCGCAAGGCGGAAGGTCAGGCATCGCCACCCTGCTTTGTAGGAGCGGCGCGGGACGCGGCCTTCCACCTTCGGCGGAATGCAGGTGCCAAAGCGCCAGAACCTGGGCGTCGGTGTGCTTAAGGCCAGGTCGCGGCCGCCCAATGCCCGGCCGATCCCGAATATGAGGGGTGAGAACGACGCTAGGCGATGTTCGAGGTCACAGCCGCCGCCACGGACGTCAACGCCGACCCCGGGCCGATGGCGACTCCTGGCCCCTGGGTGACGGCCGGCAGACCAAACTGTCCAGCTCCGGTGAAACCATAGTGCCCTGGCTGGCCGCGCCGGCTCCTTCTCTACGACAAGACCGTGCTCGTCAGTCGTGGTCAGGGCCCTGAAAGGGCGCCCATTTCCTGCATGAGCTTGATGATCGTCTGTGCTGTTTGATCGGGATCCATGACCATCTGCAGATGCTCGCCCTCGATCGTGGCGACCGGCCATCCCCAGAGCGCGGCCTGTCCACGTTCCGCCTTGTAGGTGTCGCCATAAGCCAGGTAGGCACTGGGAAGGTCTTCCCGGTTCGAACCGTCCATGGAGTCTTCGAAGTAGGCCAGCGGCAGCCGGCGCATCTCCTGTTCGGCCCGTGCCCGCGTCTCTTCGTCGGGGAACAGCGCTGCGATGTCGTCCTGCCACCACTGGCTCCACGGGGGCAGCAGCCCGTTCTCGTCCGTCTTGTCGGCCAGGAACGCAAGGGATGCCGCTGAAGACATCGGGAAGGACGGCGCACGCTCCGGAAGCCGTGCATCAACGAACACAGCCGCCGCTACCCGGCGGTGCCGCGAAAGCGCCGGGACATACAGCCCGGCATTGCTGTGCGGGACAAGGACCCAATCGGCGTCCTCGTCCAACGCCCCCAGGAACTGCTCCAGCACATCACGAGCACAGCGCGGGGCGGGTCCCCGGTGTGCGACGGAAACGGCCTCCACGCCGTTGCCGGCAAGGGCCTGGGCCACGGGCTGCCAGACAGACGGCCCCAGCAACGGGCTCGCAAGCAATGCCACTCGCCCACCCGGCGCTCCTGCCCGACGCACCGCACCAACACCCGCCACCATCCGCTCCCCCTCGCTACGGGCCACGCTTGCGCTTCAGCCCCCAACCCTATGACTGCACAGATGCTCAGAGCCTTTGGGCGTGACGCTCGCACGGCTTGGTCGTTGAGCACCGCGACTGTAAGTGCACAGCGAGGCCCCCGGAACTTCTCCCCGTGGTTCCCGGGGGCCTCGCGTCTGTCCGGGGAGCCCCCGGGCCGCCCCCGCCCGGCACGCCGGCCCGCTCTTGTGGAGCCCAGACCTCTCCCAGACTGTTGCTGGGAGAGGTGTCGCCGTCCGGTACCGGCTTGCCCACGGGTTCTGACCAGCAGCAACACTCCTCAGCCGGAGACGGGCGTTCCTACCTTCGGCGCTACCTTCGGTGCACCTGTGCACGCTACGGTGCAGGCCACCGTCCAGGCACCGGTGGAAGCTACCCTCCGGGATAGTTGTCGGCAGGGGCCGGAGTCCTCACCCGGTCCTGTCCTCGCGTGCCCTGTCCACAGTTCTCGCGCGGCCCGGCGGCGGCCCTGCTCGGCGGTTGCAGCTTGACGCACGGCGTGTTCACGAGCGTGCGCGCTGGGCAAGCCCCCGGTGATGGCGAGCTTGCCCCGCGCGCGTTCGGCTTGCCCGGGTCAGGTGCGGAAGCGGGCGAGCCAGCGGCCGGCCTTGCGGGCGGCTTCGGCAGCAGCTGCTGCCTCTTCCTGCTCGCGGCGTTCGCGTTCGTCCTGTTCGGCCTGGAGCGCGGCGATTCTGGCGTGGCTTTCGCATTCCTCGCACAGGCTCGGGTGCCAGTGGGTGTTGGCCTCGGGGGATCTGCGGGCGGCTTTCCAGCGGGTGTCGGGGAACTTCGCCCCGCACTGCGCGCAGGCCGGGCGCTTGGCTTCGCGCTCGGCTGCCTTCTTCTCGGCCTTGCGTTGCTGTTCGGCCTCGGCTGCGGCCTGGCGGGCGATCTGTGCCTCCCGGGCGCGGGCGTGGGCGGCGTCTTTGCGGGGGTTGCCGATCGCGTCGGTCAGGCTCTGCATGTCGGTCCGGCCGAAGCGCAGGAACACTGGCCCGGTGGGGCCGTGCTTGCGCAGGTTGTTCAGCCCGGTCGCGATGATCGGGATCTTCCCGTCGTAGGTGTGGAAGCCGTCCTCCCGGTGCCACGTGCCCTGCCACAGGTGGCGGGTCAGGTCGGTCAGGCGGGGGACGGTGAGGTCCGGGTTGCGGGCGCCGATGCGGTGGAAGACCAGCAGCACCGGCGGGTGCGGCATGTCGTACCCGAGTTGGCCGCCCGGGGCGGGCCAGCGGGTCCGCCACATCGGCCGCTCCTGCCCGTCGGTGTCCTTCACCTGCCGGCGGAAGAACCGCGCGTACTTCTCCAGCTTGTCCGCGAGTTCCTCCGCGCTCTCGTGACAGTTGTCGACCTCGACGAACAGCAACGGCACCCCGTCCTGCCGGGCGGTCACCACGAGGTCGGCCTGGGCGCCGCCCCGGCCCGGCGCGTTCCACGTGCCCGTGGCCGGCAGCGGGACCTCGGTGGCGTAGGAAGTAATGTTCCCGAGACCAGGCGGGGACTTGACGGCGGCCTGCGCCGCGGCGAGGGCTTCGGGCGGCTCACCGGCCAGTAGGGCCACGTCCGGCCTCGGGCGGAGCAGGGCGATGACGGTCTCGTTGACGGACATCGGGTGTGGTGCTCCGGTGCTGCCCGCGCCGCGGGCCGGGCCCCCCATCTCCCACAGTGGGCGCCGCAGCTCGTGGGAGGCGGCTTCCAGGCCCTTGACGGTCAGGTTGCGTAGGGTCTCCCCGCCCGTGGTGACCCCGCCGTTCTCGGACAGGCCCTGTTTGCGCAGATCAGACAGCGCCCCGGCGTGCGCGGCGGTGCGGGCGGTCTTCCGCATCGACGGGGTCTCCTTGTCCGTGTGCCGGAACGACAGGTGCGGGGCGGCGATCCGCTGGATCTGATCGGCCGTGGCGACCTTCAACACCCCCAGCACGCGCAGCACATCACCCCGCAGATCGTTCGAGGACCCCGCCGGGTTCGTCTTGCGTCTGCCCGCCATCAGCACCGCCCCCTTCCCGTCGCGGCCGGCCCCCGGCCGGACGCCCCACCATCCCTACGGCCCCAGCGGCCCGAGCGCCCCCTGCGGGGCCCCGGACCCCCGGGAGCCCCAAGGGTCTCTTCCTCCACTGACAATAAAAAGGTTGTGACAATCCCGGAACCGCCCGATTTCGGGGGCTGACCAGGGGTTTCCTCCCCTCCCAGGGTGCGGGGCACCCAAGTGGGCACCGAAGGAGAACCCCAAGCCGCCCGGCCAGGAACCGCGGCGGCCCCACAGCGATCACCATGGGTTGTCCAGGGCGGTGGTGAGCGCCTCGTGGACGCTGTGGCCGAAGCGCCACCACACCGGGCCGTACGGGCCATCAGCAGCCAGCCGGTCCAAGGTGGTGGCCAGGACGGGCACCGTGCGGTCGTAGCCGCGCCAGCCGTCCTGCTTGCCCGAAGCGTCGGTGTA
>NZ_JARAWX010000057.1:0-14907 GCF_033793585.1 Streptomyces sp. MI02-7b
ACCACGTCGACATCGAGGATGGCGCCACCAATCCAGCACCGCGAGCACCGACCAGGGGGTCCTCAGCACCCCAGCAACGTTCGTGGCCAACGCACTAGCTGCCGAGACCGTCGTTGCAATCGGAGTGGGGCCCGAAGTAGCAGACATCCTGCGGCCTGCGATCCTTCGCACGCTCCAGACGCACAGCCAGGTGACGACCCGTCGGAGCAGCCTGAACGGGCAGTCCACCCCAGCACCGCTGCTACCTGCCGAGGACGACATCACAGTCCGATTCCGCCGTGCTGTAATCCAGCAGCTGACGGCCAACCATGGATTCACAGGTGGAGCGGCCATCGCCATCGTTAATGCAGCCTTGCCGGACTCCCCTGAGGCGGACCAAGGATAGATAGGCGCTGCTGCTGTCTAAGGGGTGTGTCGGAGCAATGAAAATGCGGCACCAACGTTGACGATCATGGCTCTGACATGCAGTGCCGCAGACTCTGAGAATCCGGAACTTGGCTCGGATGCAGGGCTCTGAGCTGCGTCGTTGTGCAACCTGAGTGATGGACCCTCGCGCGGCACTGCACCTGACCTGCGCTACCGCAGGATTTGAGAAGGCCTGCAATTTGGTTGAGGCGACCCTATGAAGGCTGGCTTCCTTGAGGGCTTGATGATCTTACTTTGCGGTCGCCGGACGTTCCGGCACTGCTGATCCTGAACGATGACGACAAGGGACGGTTGCAGCACCTGCAGGCCCAGGCAGCAGCCTGCCGCGCGCAGACGCGGGCAGCGTCGTGCACCGGGCCACACTCGTGATCATCACCACCGTGACCATCACGCTGACGATCCAGCTGATGGCGTTCATGCGCACCGACGTCCACTTCCTCCTCCAGGACCTGACCGGCTGCCGCGTCCTGTAGACCGACGCGAGCTCGACATCCACCCCGAGGCCCTGCGCGGCTGGGTGCGCAGCGGACCGCTTGACCCAACGCATCACCCGCACGATCACAAAACGCGTCGGCAGGTGAGCTGCCGCCAGGATGAGGACGTGAGGGAGATCGACCAACCCAGCATGCGACCGGGCCAGGGTTGCGCTCGGTGACCGGTTTGAGCTCAAGGCATGGCACGTGGCGGCGCTGTCGCTGGGCCCGCTCGGCCTGAACCAGTAGCCGTCAGGTGCCGGTCAAGTCGCCTGGACCGTCCTGCGCGCTGTCAACACCGGCGTGGGCGCGGGCTTGCTGGTCCATGTCACCCACCGACGTCGCCACGGCCAGGGCAGCCTTGTGGTGGGTCAAGGCGTCGGGCGCGTTGCCGGACTGCAGCGCGGCCTCGCCAAGGCCGTTGAGCGCCAATGCCTGGCCGTGCCGGTCGCCGGACTGGCGGAACAGCTCCAGTGCGCGTTCGTGGTGCTGCACGGCCAGGTCCGAGTCGCCGGACTGGGTATGGACGATGCCGAGCCGGTCCAGGGCATAGGCCATGCCCTGCTGGTTTCCGATCTTCCGGAACAGGTCGAGGCCGTGGCGCAGGTGTTCGGCGGCCAGCCCGAGTTCGCCCAGCTGTGTCTCCACGGTGCCGAGATTGGTCAGCGCGAACGCGATGCCGGACTGGTTGTCGGCCTGCCGGTGCAGCTCGAGCGCCTGTCGGATGTGGTGGGCGCAGAGGTCGTAGTCGCCGTTTTGCCGCTCCGCGACGCTGAGGCTGATCAGCGCCCGGGCCTCGCCGGTTCGGTCGCCGAGTCGTCGGAACGCTTCGAGCGCCTGCGCGTGGTGTCGCACGGAGTGGATGAGGTCGCCGAGGCGCGCCTGCGCCGCACCGAGATTGGCCAGCGCCCGGGCCTCACCGATCGAGTCGTGCACCTGCCGGAACAACTGGAAGCTGCGTTCGAAACGCGCTGCGGCCGAGGCGTACTGGGACAGTTGGATGTCCGCGCCGCCGAGACCGAGCAGTGCCTGCGCTTCGCCGGCCAGATCGCCGAGCCGGCGCGCTGCCTCGCGGGCATGGCCGTGCAGGACTGCCGCGTCGGTGGGGAAGCCGCCCGCGAGGTATCGATAGAGGATGACGGAGAGCCGCATGGTGTGTTCCGCCCAGCCGGCTGCGCCAGTTTGGCCGCTGATCGCCACCAGGTTGCACCGTTCGGCATCCAGCCAGCGGCGTGCCGCGCCTGAATCGTCGAGCGCGGGGACGGCGGCGCCGGTCTCCGGCACGGCGAGCCTGCCGTCGCTGTCGGCCGGGTACAGGCGGTTCATGGCGGCCGTGGTGGCGGCGAGGTAGTACCCGAACAGCCGCTGTTGCGCGGCCCGACGGTGAGCGCTGAGCTCGTTGGCGCCGATCAGGCTCGTCGCGTAGGCGCGCAGGAGATCGTGCATGCCGTACCGGTCGGCATCGATGCGGTGCACGAGGTGGACCTGGGCGAGCTGGTTCAAAGCCTTGCGAGACCGCTCGGGGTCGACGTCGGCCAGCGCGGCGACGGTGTACGCGTCGGTGACCGGGCCGGGGTGCAGGCCGAGCAGGCGGAAAATGTCTGCGACATCCTCGGACAGGTGCCGCAGCGACCAACCGAAGACGGCCCCGACGGTGGTGTACGGATCATCGCCGACCTGGAGCAGACTGAGCCGGTGCTGTTGGTCGGCCAGTTCCGTGACGAGCTCGGCCAGCGTGCTGTCCGGCCGGGTGACCGCGAGCTCGGCGGCGACCCGCAGCGCCAGCGGCAGTCGGGCGCACTGCGTCGCCAGCGTGCCGGCCGCGACGGGGTCGTCGCCGACGCGGGATCCGATGAGCGTGCGCAGGAGGGTGTACGCGTCGGCGGCCGGCAGCAGATCGAGGTCCAACCGCCGAGCCCCATCCTTGACCACCAACCCGGCCAGCCGGTCCCGGCTGGTCACCACGACCGCGCACGATGGTGCTCCGGGCAGTAGCGGCCGGATCTGCTCGGCGGACGCGGCGTTGTCGATGACGATCAGCATCCGGCGGCCGACGACCTCGGTCCGGTAGCGGGCAGCTCGCGCGTCGACGTCGATCGGGATGTCCGCCTGCGCGACATCCAGAGCGAGAAGGAACTGAGCAAGCGCGTCCGCCGCGGTCATCGGCAGGTCGGGGTCGTAACCCCGGAGATCGACATACAGCTGGCCGTCAGGAAACCGGTGGGCCACCCGGTGCGCCCAGTGCAACGCCAGGGCGGTCTTGCCGACGCCCGCGGTGCCCCCGATCGCCGAGATCACCACGGCCTTCGGGGCGGATTCGGCGTCGAACACCCGTCGGTCGAGCTCAGCGAGTTCCGCCTCCCGGCCGGTGAACGTCCGGACGCCGGCAGGCAGCTGCGCCGGCACCAGCCGCCGCGGACGGGCCGGCGGTACCGAGGGCTGCTCGAGTTCGCCCCGTAGCAGGGCCTCGTGCAGCCGCTGCAGCTCCTGCCCCGGGTCGATGCCCAGACTGTCCGCAAGAAGCGTGCGGGTCAGCGCATAGCGATCCAATGCCTCGGCGGTGCGGCCGGAACCGTGTAGGGCCTGCATCAACACCGCCGCCAACGGCTCGACCAGCGGGTGCTCGGCGATGAGGTCGGTCAGCGGACCGACGACGGCTGCGGCGTTGCCTAGCCGCACCTCGGCCTGCGCCAGGCCGATCATCGCGTCGAGGCGCTTGCGGTGCCACACCCAGCGCATCCGGTCGGCCCACGCGCCCTGAAGATCGGACAGTGGCGTGCCCTGCCACAGGTCGAGCGCGTCGTGCAATAGCTGTGCCCGCTCGCCCTCGGCGAGCTCGGGTCGGTTGGCCTGGTCGACAAGGCGCTGGAACCGGTGCACGTCGACCTGTTCCGGGTCGATGTCGAGCTGGTAGCCGCCGGCCGGTCTCAGCACGGTCGGCGGTCTGTGGTCGCTGCCGCCCGCCTTGCGCAACATCCGGCGGATCCGCGAGATATGCACGTACACCGTCTGCGCGGCTGGCGCGGTGCCGTCCCACACGTCGTCGGCGATGCTCTCCAACGGCACCGGTTGGCCGGCCTCCATAGCCAGCACGGCGAGCACTGCGCGTTGCCGGGGCGATCCGGCGTCCAGCAAGCGGTCCGCCGCCCATACCTTCACCGGCCCGAGCAGTCGAATCTGCAGCACCGTTCCCCCTGGGCTACACCGACCTCCGATTCGCGTGACGTGGTTGCCTGCAAGGTTATCGCTAAGGTCAGCCAAATACGGTCACGGTTGATGCGAAAGGTACTCAGGGAGCGTCGTCGGCCGACCGTCCCGGGCGCCGAGGGACCCGGACATGGGGGAGTGTTGGTGGCACGCGGGGATCGGCAGGGACATGGGCGCCACAGCGAGGTGATGGTCGTCTTTCCCGGCCTGGTGCTCGCGATGCTCGTGGCGGCGCTGGACCAGACCGTGGTCGCGACCTCGCTGCCGTCGATCACCTCGGACCTCGGCGGCCTCACCCAACTGTCCTGGGTGGTCACCGCGTATGTGCTGGCGGTCAGCGTTTCGACGCCGCTGTACGGAAAACTGGGCGACATCTTCGGTCGCAAGCGGTTGTTCCAGGTGGCACTGCTGATCTTCCTGTTCGGCTCGATGCTGTGCGGGACGGCCCAGTCGATGCTGATGCTCGTGGTCTTCCGTGCCCTGCAAGGGCTCGGCGCGGGCGGCATCGTGGTCAACACTCAGGCCATGGTCGGTGATCTGGTCCCACCGGCGGAACGAGGTCGGTACCAGGGCGTGATGCAGTCCGTCTTCGCGCTCGCCACGGTCTTCGGCCCGCTGCTGGGCGGCGTCGTGGCGCAGGGTCTGGGCTGGCGCTGGGTCTTCTACGTCAACGCGCCGGTCTGCGTGCTCGCGCTGGTGATGGTCACGGCGCGGTTCACCGCGCCGGTGCGCGAACGGCGCAGGCCGCACATCGACTGGTGGGGCGCCGCGCTGCTGTCGACCGGGGTAACCGCGCTCATTCTGGTGACGACCTTGGGCGGCAACGCCTATCGATGGTTGTCGGTGCCGGTGTTCGGCCTCGCCGTCGCAGCGGTCGTGCTCCTCGCCGCCTTCATCCTGGTGGAACGGCGAACCGTGGAGCCCATCGTGCCGTTGCGGCTGTTCCGCAACGAGGTGATCCGGGTGGTGACCCCGCTGGCTTTCCTCGTGGGGTTCACCACGCTGGGCGCCACGGTGTTTGTGCCCCTGTTCCAGCAGACGGTCGACGGTGTGTCGCCCACGATGTCGGGCCTGCGCATGGCGCCGCTGTGGTTCGCGTGGGCGTTGTCGTCGTCGCTGTCCGGGCGGTTCATCACCCGGACGGGAAAGTACCGCCGGCTGCCGATTACCGGCACCGCTCTGCTGGTTCTGGGCATGCTCACCTTGTCCCGGCTGGGCATCGCCGACACCTACGCCTTCCAGGCGATCGCGCTGGCCGCCATCGGCCTGGGCCTGGGGATGATCAGTTCGGTGATGGTGCTGGCGGCGCAGAACGCCGCGGACCCGAAGGACCTCGGTGTCGCGACCTCGACGACGACGTTCAGCCGCACGATCGGCGGTTCCATCGGGGTCTCGGTGTTCGGGGCGATCTTCGCCGCGTCGCTGCACCAGGCGCTGCCGGACGGCCAGCAACTCGACAGCCTCACCGTCAGCGCACGCTCGGCCTATCTGACCGATTTCGAGTCCGCGCTGCACCACGTCTTCCTCAGTGGCGCCGGGCTGGCCGCCGTCGCGTTCGTCATGGCGCTCCACGTGAGGGAACTCGCACTGCGGCGGCGTCGGAAGGGAACCGAGGAGCCCGGGACCGAGCCCGGTGACTCCATGACTTTCGGAGCCGAGGAGCCGGCGACGGAGTAGGACAAGGACGTCGTCCAGGCCGGGGACGGTCGCCCCCGCGCGATCCTGCAGCCCGGACCGCAAGGCCGCGCCGTCGCGGTCCGCCGGCAGCCCACCAGCCAGGTTCCCCTGCCCGGCGGCATCCTCTCCGTCCACGCCTGCTCCCGAGGCGGCCGCACCCTCAACAGCCGCCAGATCCCCAACCTGATCCTTGATGGGTGCGGATCCTTTGGAGGGATGACCGGCAGCTCAACAGCGACGGAGACGGCGTTGGATCCGTTCGGCGTTCGAATACTCGGATGCCTGGTCAGGTGAAGGTCCACGACAATGGTGAGATGCGGTCGCCGGAACTCACTGAGGATGAATATGAGAGATCTGTCGAAAGCCTGCGCGGTGCACGCCTTGTAGAAGTGACTTACTACCCGCTGAGCTGCGGTGATGATGACGCCGATATTGAGAAGTGGGACTCCGGCGTGTGGCACCAGCCCACGATGGGTGTCGGACTGCTTGCCGAGGACGGCACGCAGTACTCGGCGGTGTGGGGCCATAGTTTCGACCACTATGGCCTGGAGGTCTTCCGAGGGCCCATGTCCGACCACCTGAACATGATCGGACAGCCCGGAGGGACAGCGGCCGTGGTGGTAACCGACCACCCCCGTTGGTCAGGGCTCATCGGGGTTCCGCTGGTGGGCGCCGACATCCTCTGGTCCGAGGGCGACTCCGGAGTCCGACTGCCGGTTGCAGTCGAGCTTCGTGCACCTGCCGCCACAGCGTGGCTTGTCGCGGGCCGTCCGGCACAGTGGCCGCCAGATGGGCGTTTCTGGCTCGGCACCGATGACGTGATGACCGTTTTCACGCATGAGGCCGCTGTCGCTGTCGGTCTGTCTCCGGAAAGCGCAGAAGGCTGACGGCGACCGGCAACACGACAGGCGAAGGCGCCCTGCCGCGACACCAGCAGTGCCCGATCTCGCGATCAGGACGTGAGGGAGTACTCCTGCTGGTTGGGGGCGGGGTAGAGGCGTTGGTGCTCGCGGGTGGTGTGGAAGCGCCAGTAGTCCTCGAGGTCGCCGTTGGCGACCAGGGTGCGGAGCCGGAGGACGGCTTCGGCTCCGGGCAGGCCGCGCCGTCCACGGTCCTACCGTCCCGGACGGTGCCACCACCGCCGGCCCCCAGCTCGTCCGCCTGCTCCACGACCTGGACACCGCGGAACAGCCGACCTGGGCCTGGCCCCTGCCTGGCGGGGAGGACCAGTGGCGTCGTATCGCACGCGAGGTGACAGCCAGCCAGGACTGGCCCGGGACCTGAGAGGGCGTTTGATCTAGGGCGTGTGAGCGTGGTTCGCTCGGATCCCGGACGACACTGTTCGAGCACGCTCTGCGTCTGCATCGGCAGAAGCTCGGGGCACCAGTGGGTAGGTGTCCCGGTTGGCCAGGGCCTGGTGCGGTGGCTCCGGCCGTAGCGGTGGAAGGCTAGGCGCCAGCGGCACGTGAGCGGCAGGCGCTGCGCGGGGTGGAGCGGGCACAGCCGCCGCTCCGGCCGGGGGGCCTCACGCTCTTGGGCAGGCAACTGCATCGGGGCTCGTTGGCTGCGGACACGGCGGCGGTGCAGGCCGCCGTTGACGAGGCACGTCCTGGAGGCTCTCCTCGATCGCGAATCGCGCGTAGGCCAGGTACTTACGGGCGAGGAGATGCGGGTGGCGAAGTCTGACTTCCTGGTCGATGAAGTCCAGCAGGTGCGCGATGAACGCGAACCGCAGCTCCTGGGTGATCGACGGATCCCGGTTGACGGGGTAGGAGTCCGTGGCGGCGATGCCGGCCAGCGCCAGCGCCCACTGGGCAGACGAGGGCAGCTCCGCTGCTTCCTGCCGGATGAGGGCAGGAAGCAGCGGAGCTTGGACCTTCACCAGGCGTTGGTAGAGGGCCATGATGGCGATCATCTGTCACGGCTCCAGTGTTCGATCGTGTCCTGCGGGACTTCGACGTCGGCGTTGCGGGCCGCGTTCGTTCCTGGCTCCGCGGTCTGTCTCGCGATTGTGTGCATGGCCTGGGTCGGCCTGCCTGGTGCCGTGTGACGGCGCCGGCGGGCAGACAGCTCGCGGGCGTGTCTCAGTCTGTCTGCGGCAGGCCGACCTCGGCGTTCCACTGACGGAAAAGGTTCCCGCAGGTGGTGGAGGGCGTTGGCGCGCGTTCGGCGAAGGTGATCAACGCGTGGTGCAGTCGACGACCACGGACACCTCGACGTGCCCGCCGACTACGCCGACCCCACCGGCTACAACCTGGGCACCTTCATCACCGGCATGCGCGACGCCCGCCGCACCGGCCGCCTCAACCCCCACGACCCCGCCGACGCCGACTGGATCGCCGAACTCGACGCCCTCGACATGATCTGGGACAAACACGACGCCACCTGGCGCGCCCAGCTCACCACCGCCGCCGACTACCACCAAGCGCACGGCCACCTCGCTATCCCCGTCACCGCCCCCGGCGGCGCCTTCCTCGCCGAACAGCGCTCGCTGGCCGCCAACGGCCGGCTCGACCCGGCCCGCGCCGCCGACCTCGCCGCCATCGACCCCCACTGGCGCCTGCCCCACGGCCCCGACTGGCACCGCAAATACCACCTGCTCCGCGCCCACCTCGCCGCCGGCCACAACCCCGGCGCCCTCCAAGCCGACACCGTCATCGGCACGGTCAAGATCGGCCGCTGGCTCCACCGCCAGCTCACCACCTTCACCACCCTCACCCCCGGCCAGCAGCAACTCCTCACCGACCTCGGCCTGACACCCGCCACCAACCCCCTCAAGACGCCCTCCAAGACCCGCCGCACCTTCGCCCAGACCGTCCAGCTCCTCGAGCTGTTCATCGCCCGGGAAGGCCGGCCCCCCACCGCCCGCGAGGAGATCCGCGTCGACGGCGACACCGTCAAAATCGGACCCTGGCTCGCCAAGACCCGCACCAAGCACCGCACCGGCCAACTCCCCACCGAACAAGCCGACTTGATCGCCTCTCTGTTCGACGGCGACTGGACCGACGACGCCACACCCGTGAGCCAGTTCGCGTGACCGTCCGGCCGATACGGGTCTCGAGCCTGACCTTGCTAGCCTCGGCCTGAGTTGCTGCGTGCCCACAGTGCGGCCCGGACCGTTCCGTCCTTGAGGTCCTGCTGGGGCAGTTGAAGGCCGAGTGCGTCGTCCAAGGCGTGGAAGTACAGATCGAATGTGTCGACCAGTTCTGGATGGTCGAGTTCGGCGCGGCGTATGGCCTGGTTGAGGAAGTCGAGCTGGCCGCCCCGGTAGTAAGGCGCGCGGCCTTCCTTGTACCAGATCAGTTCCAGCATTCCCCAGCCGTCGTCGATGCGGCGGCCGTCGCGCGTGTAGGTGAAGTCATAGATGGCCTTCGCGGCGGTGGCGCTCAAATGCACGGTCTCTGTGACTCCGAGCCGGGAGAGAGCCGCATGGTCGGCCCGGATGCCCGGTGGCGTCTCGTGATACATCAGGAACACCCAGTCGCCTGCCCGCCCGAAGCAGCAGGACTCCCAGGCAATGTCCCCGTGATCACGGCCGGCTTCCATCGCGCGCAGGTCCGACAAGCGCATCCCGGTAGCGATCTGTTCCGGGTCGGCTCCGTGGAGCAGGGCGATCTGTTCGGCGCTGACGTCCTTGCCGCGGAAGAAAGCAAGGTGGGTGTAGGGGTCCTGCTCGCGCCAGGAGTCGGCGATCCAGGCGAGGCGTTCCAGCGGGTCACGGCCGCATGGCTGCGCCGTCTGCGTCCCGTCGATGCCGCCGCTGCGGAATCTGCGTCCCCACGCGGGGTCGATTCGGTCCAGCATCTCGGCCTGCTCGGTGACGAGATTGGTCGCCAGGCCCAGGGTGGAGGAGCGGGTATGCTCGACGAGCCGAGTGACCGCTTCTTCGGCAGCGAAGTACAGGACCTGGTCGAGGTCCCGGGTGGTGAAAACCGGCACGTAGGGGCCGTGGTGGCCGTGTACAGTGCCGTCTTCGTCCAGGACGAGGAAGAGGCCGTCGGGATCGCCGGCGCGCTGTGTGTATTGGTCGGGTGATGTGCCGGTGGGCGGGAACATGGCGTCATTGAGCAGGTCAGAGCCTGCGGCTATCTGATGCCAGGCCCGTTTGAGTGCGTCCTCCGTGATCTGCATGGGCGTCAGTATGCGGGCATGCACTGACATCGCCCCGAGAATGCCCCGGCACCTCCTTGCGCCTCTGTACTTCGAGAGGTGTACACAGAGGAGCAAGCGGACACCTTGCTGGCGGAACCGAGGCGTAACTGTGGATGCTCTCCTTGCCGAGAGGGGCGAGCAAAAAACTCGGCCCTGCTCCTCCGCGCGACTACTGTGCTGCTGGTAGATCGTTCACCGATGAGGGGGCTGAGTCGTGCTGACCACTTCGCACCCGCCGTAGGTACCTCTGGAGAGCCCAGAGGGCCCTACGAAGGCTCTCGATGTCCAGGACTGTTCGCACGACTCCCTGGCGACTCCGCGTCCGAGACGGCGCATCGGAGTCCATGTCCCTGTACGACCTGCGCTACACACACGCTGAATTGGCCCAAGCCGCCCGCGAAGGCCGTCGCCCTGCTCCAACGAAGACGCTGCGCCGGATCACCTCCTGGCAGTCGATGGGGCTCTACTGCAGAAAGGGCTCATTCTCCTCCGAGATCGCTACGGCTGAAGGTCGGGCCCGGCTCCAGGGTCGACGCGAAGCCCAGCGGATCCGCGGACTGCACCACGCCGGCCACGACCTTGACGACGTAGATATCCCTCCAGTCCGCCACCGTCACGGTGAGCTCTGGCATGCGTGGTAGACACGAAGCACCCAGGACTGACCGGCACGTGCGAGCGCAAGAGGTACCTACGGCGGGTCGAACAAAGGGCTTGCGCCTTCCTGTCCTCGTACGTGATCGCGATCGCCACCAGGCCGCTCAAGTAACTGCGGTCAGAGTCAGATTCAAGGCTCTGGCCGCATTCCGTGACGTTCATGGTCGGGTGAGGAAGCGGATCCGGAGGAGTCGGAAGGATGCCCGGTTGTACATGCTCCTCTTGATCGTTTTCACTCTGTTCACGTTGCCCTCGACGACGCCGGAGCTCCATTCCAGGGTGAGGCCGGCGGTGACGGCAGCGAGGTCCTGGCGGAGGAAGCCGCCGAAGCCGCGAACGGGTGCAGGAGCATCCTGTTCGGCCTGGCGGATCCAGTCCATCAGCAGGTGTCCGCGGCGGTATGTAACCAGGTCGTGGAAGGTGCGGGCGAGGTCGCAGGCGCGGGTGATGTCAGGGTAGGCGAGCCGGACTTGGAGGAGTCGTTCGTCGTCTTTCGTGCTGAGGTCTTCCCGGCGGCACATGATCCACGAGGTGATCTTCCGGGGACTGGGGATGTTGGCGCGGACGGGTTCGGCGGTGCCGTCGCGGAGGGCGGCGAAGTGTTTGCGGATGGCCTGGACGCTGCCGCGATAGCCCTGTGCGCGGATCTCGGCGAGGAGCTGGGGTGCGGTTACGCTGCCGCCGGTGTCGGTGAAGCGCGCGGTGGCGTATGCCTTGAAGGGGGTAAGGACGCCGGTGGGGCGGCGGTCTCGGGCAGAGGCCAGGAGGACGTCGAGGTCCGTGTCCCGGAAGCGGCGCACGGTCTTGCGGTCCAGGTGGAGACGGCGAGCGATGGCACTGACGGTCCAACCGGCGTCCACGAGCCGGTGAACGTCGGTGTGACGGTGCCGGGTCCGCTCGATGATCTGGGTGCGGGGCGGCTCGGCGGGCGGCAACTCGGTGATCGTGACGGCCGCCGCCAGGGGCACTGGGGTCTCCTCCTCAGCATGTTTCCGCAGGCAGGAGCGGTGTTGATGGCAGGTCTTCTCCACGGCCGCGCCGAGGTTCTGCAGCAGGTGCCAGCGATCTGCGACCTCCAGGGCGTCCGGCGCGGCTTCTTTGATCGCTTTGCTGTAAGCGGTGGCACGGTCCCTGCAAATGATCTCGGCGCCGGGATGCGCGGTGAGCCAGGCGGCGAAGGTGTCGGACTCGCGGTCGGGCAAGACATCGACGACACGGCCGGATTCGACGTCGACCAGCAAGGTGCCGTACCACTTCCCTTGCGGAAGGGGAAATCGTCGACACGGAGCACGCGCGGCGCCTCCTCGGGCACGGCCAGCTCCGTGAGCAGGCCCAGCAGCCGCGTCCGGCCCGCCTTCAACAGCAGCCGCCGACATAGCCGTTGACCGGGACGACCACCCAGCTCGGCCGCAACCGCATGCTGCCATTGCTTCAGTCCGAGGCTGGAGCGGCGGTACCGCTCGCTGAGCTGGGCAACCTGCTCGACGAACGTCCGCCTCGGACACCGGCCGCGGTCGCAGAAGAACCGCCGGACCCGTAACCGCGCGGTCAGGCTCCGCTCGTTCACCGGCAGCCCGCCTAGGCCGCGCTCGTACGACGAAATGCACCCTCGTTGCCTGTGAGTTGCACCCCGGACAACGTGGTGGCGGCCCGCGCGTGACCGCCTCGACGACCAGCCCCTCGGCGGCCTTGGTGACGCGCGTCAACCGCACGTCGAACCCGGCGAACAGAACATCAGCGAGCGATTCGACCCCCTGTGCAGGATGCCCCACAGGGGAACGTTCCTGCATGCCGCCTCTGTCCTGGGCTTTTACGGAGCGGCCAGAACCTCGATTTTCCCCTGGGCCGCTCTCATTCGCCACTTGGTTGCTGACTCAACAAGCGTGATCATTTCGGTATGACTCAACCTGGCCCGTCCCGGCAGCCGCTTCAGCCCGATCCCGGGCTGTACCCCGATGTTGCAGCCGCGGGGAGTCTCCGTGCAGTCCTCGCCCAGTGCGCCGCCGAAAACGACCTGGACGTTGGTGAGGTTCGGTCCTCGTCTGACGGTTTGTCGCTCATCCACGCAGGGATCACCAGTCGCAACCCACGGCTGGACCGATTCAGCGTGGACCTGGGATCCGCGCAGCGGGTGTTCCTCATCGCTGCGTGGGGTCAAGGCGTGAATCTCACCAACGGCTCCACCAGCGACCTTACTGAAGTCGCCGAAGCGGCTGCTGCCTGGCACGCAGGCGTCACGCTGGCCGAACTGCAGGCCGCGGCACCGTTCCTTGAAGTCAGCGCCCTCGCTTTGGCCCACGAACGCGGTCCTGAGTATGCCGTGGCAGAGAAGTGGAGTCGCTACCTGGCACCGGACCTCTATGAGGACGTGGAATTGCTCCGTGCAGCGCACGCCGAGCCCAGACTGAGGGCGCTCTTCCCCTTCACCAGCCACGGGGCGCTGATGTTCAGCAGATGCACCGGGTTCCCCTTCTCCCAGGACGTCTCGGCGATCTACCCGCTCGGGGACCGCCGATATGCGGTCCATCATCCAGGCGAGCCATTCTCGCGCGAACCCGGCTACACCGCCCAGGAAGCCGCAGCGGTGGTCGTCGCCCGCATGCCGGAGATCTGGGGGCCGGCGGTCGCAGGGACCCGGCACGACCTGCGTGACCATGAGAGCCAGTGACCGCACAACCGAACGCTGCAGACTGGGAAAACTGGGGGTGGGTTTCCAGAGTGTCACGGTCCGCATCGCCGCGGTGGAAAAGCTGTTGGCCGATGATCGCGGAGCCGGGATACTCCGCATGTTCAGGGGCGGGGGAGGGTGCATGACGGTGTTCGCGTGTGTGGTGTGCGATGCCGTGCTGAGTGTCCCGCTGTCGCAGGTCGCCCTTCCCGTCCATGCCCGCCAGACGTGGGGACACGGCCTGCTGCCGGTGCTCATGGAGGCGGGGACGTACGCGGTCGACCCGGAGCCGTTCGGGCCTCCATGGCGGCGCTGGAGCGAGGTCGGCGAGGACGAAGCGGCGACCCGCGGAGTGTTCGCCCCGGTGTACTCGCTGCTCTTCGGCGACCCGGGAACGATCGTCATCGCGCCCGGGGACGCCCGCGGCACCGTCCTGATCCCGGAGCGATGCGATGGCTACTGCTGCGGGCTCGACGGGCGCGACGGCCCGAACCTCGCCTGCGAACAGTGCGGACAGCCCGTGGCGACCCGCATCGACGACTGCTCACTCTGGCAGGCCGTGCGGTTCGCCCCGCGCGCCGTACGCTGCATCCCCGCCGACGACCCCGCACCCTGGGCAGCAGACTGGCAGGCGCTGGCGACCGAGGTGCAACCCACTCCGCCGGTCGGACCCTCCGGCGCTTGGAGCCCGCTATGGGCAGCAGCGGCCGGCGTAGCGCTGGCCCACCTCCTGGCGGCCTCGGACGGCGCACCCGTGACCGTCCCTGACGGCCTGGTCGCGGACACCCTCCGCCGCACGCTCGACACCCTGCTCCCGCAGGAGCCGCCGGCGAAGACGGCGGCGCTGGCCGGCCCAGGCCTGCCTGCCCCGGAACCTGACCCCGACATCCTGCTCGTTCCGCGGCATCCGCGGACAGGGGAAGCGTGGCAGCCGCCCAGCAGCGCGAGGACAGTGCCCCTGCCTGCCGATGTGTGGATGCACCTGGCCTTCCACAAGGAACAGTTGCCCGTGCCCGCAGCAGGTGGACTGCCCGACGGCGTCCTCCGTGACGATCCACTGCCGATGCATCCGTGGGGGGTGTTCCGGCCCGACTGGGGAGTCTTCCTCTACACGCTGGCGCGGCTCCCCGCCGTCCGACAACCGTGGCTGCGCAGGATCTACGACCGGGTGAAGGACCGCCCGTACGCTCGACCCTTCTAGGGAAGAAGCCTCTTGCTACGAGCGGTAGCTGATGCCCTCTCACGCTGCTCCCTGCGCCTGTAGGGGAGGAGAGAAGTATTCGGATTCTCAGAAACTTTTAGGCGAAGGAAGCACCCGTACCCCATGAAGGCAAGAGAGACCAACCTGACACCTAGTCACTCGCCCGCCCTGCATCGCAGCCAGCTCGGCCCGCGTCAGCGGGACGCAGAGGACCGCAGGCGAAGCCGAAGGTCCGTCAGGGACGCGAAGCGGGCCTGACCTGAAGGCGCGTTAGCGCCACAACTGGGCTGAAGCGAAGCGGAAGCCCAGTCAGGCCCGAAGGGCCGGCATCCGCGAAGCGGATGCAACCCCCGCGCGAAGCGCGGGGGTTCACGGGCCGCGAAGCGGCCCGTCACCGCCGAGCGAAGCACGGCGGTTTCACTTGCACATCGCGCAGCGATGTGTTACCC
>NZ_JARAWX010000058.1:0-12867 GCF_033793585.1 Streptomyces sp. MI02-7b
AACGCGCCAAGATCCGCAGCGAACGCCAACAACGCTGGGGCCGCCCACGACCCAAAGCCGCCTAACCAACCCCGGCAACGTTCGTGGTCAACGCACTAGTGATGCAGCATGCAATTCTCCGAAAACTGGGCAGAGCCGTCGACTGGGCAGGGTTGATTCCGTCAGGGCTCCTGCTCTTCGTCGGTATACGGGACTGTCGCGACGGCGGATCCTGGGGATGGCCGCTCCTCGGCGCATCGCTCGTCCTGGTCGGCGTCTGGACGATCTACCGCGGGAGACCGCGCCGTGGCGGGGGCAAAGTCACCGAGTCGCACGAACACCAAGGATGAGGAGCGGCGCGGCTCGCTGACGGGGTGTCTGACTGCGCCACGACGACCCTGTACCCAAGCGGACGCCCAAACCTGCAGCGGACACGAGGACATGCACCGCCTCAGGCACGGTGATGGAGTTCGCTATCGGCGTGCACGCGGCTTCGCGCTCCGCCTGGGCGTACGACTTCAAGGTGCCGGAGTCCGCGAAAGACAGAGAAGGTCAACAGCCGGCCAGTGCTGGACGACGTGCTCGCCTCGTAAGAGCGACTGCGCCTGCAAGGCTTCACGAGTCGGCTGGTCACGACCGGTGGCGGCACTTGCGAAGGGACCCCAGCATGCGGGCAGCGCGGAGCGACCCGCCATAGTGGATGAGTGCCTACACCGATCGGGCCTGTGATCATCTTCGATGACGAGTTCCACATGTATGTCCTCAGGGATCACGCGTACGCCGAGGCGTTCTGGGAGCTACCCGAGGAGTACACGTGTGGATTCGATGCGCTGGCCAGGCCGCTGCGCATGGTCGGTGAGCCCCACCAAGTCCGCCTCGAACTGACCGGGGCGGAGCCGGATGAGTCCGAGTTGCGCCGGCTGGTCGCCAACCACTACAGGCGCTACCTCCGTGCGCAGGAGCCGCCCCAAGCGAATAGCCTTTCGGAATTCGTGGCAGCCCTTCCTCGCGAGGGACGGTAACCGCGGTGACTGCCATCCCAGTGGAGTCTGCGGCAGCCAGTGATCTTCGTCGGCAGAGTCTGCGGGGTGTCCGATGATCTTGTCCGTGATGACCTGTGGGAGCGCGTAGCCCCGCTGCTGCCACCGCAGCCCGAGCGAAGGCACCTGCACCCAGGCCGACTCCGGGTGCCTGACCGAGTTGTGCTGGCGGGCATTGTCTACGTGCTGCGCAGGGGTGTGGCCTGGCGGGACGTTCCTGCACGCGTGGTGGGGTGCCCGGGCGTCACCGCCTGGCGTCGTCTACGGGACTGGACCCGGTGTCTGGCCCCGAATGCACACGAAGCTCCTTGCCGAACCGCGCACTACCGGCTTGACGGCTCCCATGTCAGCGCCCTCAAGGGGGGATCACTTCGGCCCGTCGCCGGTCGACCGAGCCCGCCCCGGCTCCCCACACCACCTGATCGTCGACCGCCGCGGCACCCAGCCGGCCGTGTCCGTGACCGGCGGGAACCGGCATGACGTCACGCAGCTGATCCCGCCGCTGGAAGCGGACATCGGCGATACGTACAACCGGCGGCCCCGCATCGACCGTGCTGGTGGCGTCTGGCCGGCTGGGATGACGAGTGCGGCAATGTGGACCCCCCGTCTCGCCCGGACTCGCGGCAGCGATTGCAACGGCATCACCCGGCTGGTGCTATCGCGGGAAGGTCCTTGGCGGTACTCACGCTGATCCGGAAGCCGGCCGCGATCTGCGCGAGGCTGCCGTGCTTGCGCGGGTACACCAGTGCGACCAGGGCACGCGGCGAAGGCCCGAGCCTGCAGCGGCGGTCACCCCCTCGACCAGCGCAGGAGGCAGGTCCCGTGCGGCAAGACACGTAGACAACGCTCCCCGGCAGAGAGTTGAGACGTCAGACATCTCGCTCAACCGCTGGGGAGCCTCGCCCGTTCTGCACGGGTTGCCGACCAGATGGCTGTCACCCGTCGGTGGCCCGGCTGAAAAGGCTCAGTCAAGCTGCAGCCGATTCGCGATGCCGGCAGACGTGAAGGCGTTGACGAGATCACCGCGGTCTTCGGTGAAGTGGGCCCAGCTGTCGCAATGAGCGGGGACTACACGTCGGGCTTCGAGGATCTGTGCGGCTGTAGCGGCCCCGGCACCGTCCAGGACGACGAGTGCGCCATCGAAAACGGGCAGTCGAGGTGCGCCGGCGAAGAGAACCGCGGAGTCGATGGGCCCGAAGCGCTCGGCGATCTGCCTCACCACGTCCAGTGACGCGTTGTCGCCGCTGACGTAGATCGTGGGCAGGTCATCGGAGGTGAGGACGAACCCGATCACTTCACCTGCGATCGCCTCGGCTCCTTCCGGACCGTGGAGGGCTGGCGTGCCCGTTACGGTCACCATGCCGCCGTCCGGGCGGGGCAGTTCGACAGAGGCCCAAGGGGAGAGCGCGCGGGTAGTCCCGCCGAGGCGTTGTGCGCCGTCGGTGGTGGTGAGGGTGAGTGGCACGCCGGCGAGAAAGTTTCGTCCGGAAGTGTCGAGGTTGTCGGCGTGCTGGTCGTGGGAGAGCAGTACGGCGTCGACGGGGCCGAGTTCCTTCGGCGTGATGGGGGAGGGTGCCGTTTTCGTCAGCACCAGGCCGCCGGGCAACTCGTAGTCGCCGGGGCCGTCGAAGGTCGGATCGGTCAGAAGCCGCAGACCTCCATACTCGATGAGAACCGTCGGACCGCTGAAAACAGTGATGGGAACCTGCTGCACCTTGGAACACCTCACGAATAGGTGGGTGGTAATCCATGATAAACATACGAATTCTCGTGGGTGAGTGCAAGCCGTACCATGAGGTGCATGTTGGCAAGCCCGATAGAACGGCCTGATGTGCAGCCCGCCCCCGGGGGTCGAGCAGTACCCGGCACTCGATCTCGTCAAAAGCGTCGTGACCTCGCCTGGGGGCCAGTCCCTGGATCTTTTGGACACTCCGGCCGGTGCCCTGCAGTGGCTCACTGCACACCGGCTCACATCGGCAGGCGACGTCCTGCACGAGGGTGACGTGGCGCGCTTTCGCACGCTGCGCACACACATCCGCTTTGTGATTCGCCCGCACCGACGCGGTCAGTCAGCCGGCACAGCTGGGACCTGGCAGGTGAGGCAGGTCAATCTGTCACCCGATCACGCAGCGGGCCCCGGCACGAAAATCTGCCTGAGTCCATTGAGAACCCAGCCACGTCTTCGAAAACCAGTCGGGCTCCGAGGGCGGCCGCGGTGTCTCTTTCAACGGCCACAAGTTTGCGTTCCGCCTGTCCTGGTTGCCGTTCAGTGCGCCCACGCGCCGCGTTGAGAGCGCTTCCTCGCCCGGCACCGGGGGACGGCTCGGGCGAGCCGAACCGCAGCACCTCGATATCGGGGTGATGTTCGACAATGTGCGACTGGAGGGACATCGGAAACCAATGAGTGCCTTGCTCGGAGACACGGTCCGGCCGTTCACGCACAACTTACCCCACCTTCCTTCACCCATAGATCCCCGAAATTGATGACGCCGGAGGTTGGTTGCGCATTCTTTATCTTCATTCGGAGTCAACCACTTCCAGTCATTCCCATACACCCAAAAGCAGCCGCAAACCGAGAGCAAATCACTTGAACGCAACTCACCGGTAGATCCAGTGCGCCAAAAAACAGAATATGAATGCCTCACTCTTGGGCTGCGACGATGGAGAATTGACGCGCACCGAATGTTAACTATGGCCAGTTTTACAGTAATTACTCCAGCTTCGTCTATCAGCTCGGGAGGCCGCAGCACCCCGCTACTGATCGCCGAGTGCGCTGGGTGACCCTGGCTCCAACTCGCGGGCGTCGTCGGGATGCTGCTTCTGCCGCAGTTCGCCGTCGGCTTGTAGTGCGAACGCGCGAGACCCTGTTGCATGCCGAGTCAGACCTGCTGCGTGACTCCTGATGGCGATACACGCCACCGGTGACTGCTGAGTCGGCCTGCCGGTGGTTGGTATACACGACAACTACTGACATTCGATGTCTGATGTCGTCGGGAGCGGACGAGTCGTGACCCTTGCGGTAGGCCCTGTGTGTGAGGTCCACGCAGGGTGGTGGGCCGGCCGCCGAACGCCAACGTTCCGAAGGTGATTGCGGTTTGAGATTGCCGCCCGGTTCACACACGCGGGCGCGTTCATCGCGCATGTGCTGCGGGTGTGCGGTCGGTGCGACGGTAGCCGAAGGTATGTCGACGGCCGGGTCTGTGATCTGGCCTCGCAGGCGCAGGTCTCGCTGCTGCTGAGCGCTGAACTCTTCGCAGCCCTGAACGGCGAGTGGGAGAAGAGACCGGTCGCGCGTTTCTGGACCTGCCGGACGCCCACCCGACCGGTGTCGAACGGGACGAAGCCGCGGTGATCGCATGGGTGAAGGAGACCTGGCCACAGGGCCGCCTCAACGCCACAGGCCGCATAGGCCACGCCGACGCCCCTACCGTTCCCACGTGTGCGTTGTCTCGATGGCGCGATCGTGCGGGCGGACACGACCGACTCGATGTGAAGCTGGCGTCTTCACGCCGTGTCGTGATCACGCCCTCGGCGCCCTGTCGTGCGGCGCTGATGGCTTCCGTTCGCTCAGCGGACGTACAACACCGCATTTTTGACGCGAAACCTCCGGCAGTTGCGACGGACGCATAACGGAGATCGCCCGTTCGCTGGCTTTCCGTCACCACTACCCGGTACGAAGGCCCGTTGACATGCGCAGAACCGGTCTCACTAATGGGCCCGGTGAACGCTACGGCGTTCACCGTCGCCCGCGAGTCGAACCCGGCTCCACCCCAGCACGCATGCACGGGAGTCCACGTTGCGCAGACCAGCGAGAACCAGAAACCCTGTACGCCGGACGGTGACCAGGGGCCTGGCCGTCCTCGGCGCCGCCGTCATGGCGCTCCTCGGGGTGCAGGCACCGGCGTTGGCCACGAGCACCGCGGACACACACTCCGCCACCCCGGCCGCCGCCACCCGCGCCTCCTTCGAACCGACCTGTGACACGCCGAAGCCCGGCCAGTTCAGCTGCTTCGCCCTGCGCCGCACCGATGTGAAGGCGTCCAAGGGCGTGATGCCGGCGGCGGAGACGCCGGCCGGCTACGGCGCCGGCGATCTGCAGAGCGCCTACGACCTGCCCGCCGACGGCGGCGGCGGTCAGACCGTCGCCATCGTGGACGCCTTCGACGACCCGACCGCCGAGGCGGACCTCGCCGTCTACCGGGCGCAGTACGGCCTGCCGGCCTGCACCACGGACAACGGCTGCTTCCGCAAGGTCGACCAGCGCGGCGGGACCCACTACCCCCCATCGGACCCCAACTGGGCCGGTGAGATCTCCCTCGACCTCGACATGGTCTCCGCGATCGCGCCCAACGCGCACATCCTGCTCGTCGAGGCCGACAACAACGGTTTCGACAACCTGGCGGCCGGCGTCGACCAGGCGGTCGCGCTCGGCGCGAAGTACGTCTCCAACTCCTACGGCAGCGGATACCAGAGCGGGAACGGCGAGGACCCGTCCGAGACCACGGAACTCGACGCGCACTACAACCACCCCGGCGTCGCGATCACCGCGTCCACCGGTGACTGGGGCTACGGCGTGGCCTACCCGGCCGCCTCGCAGTACGTGACCGCGGTCGGCGGCACCACGCTGACCCGCGCCCCGTCCACGACCCGCGGATGGACCGAGTCCGCCTGGGGCGACGCCGGTTCCGGCTGTTCGCTGTACGAGCCCAAGCCCGCCTTCCAGCACGACACCGGCTGCGCCAACCGGTCCCTTGCCGACGTCTCCGCCGTCGCGCAGGACGTGGCGGTCTACCAGACCTACGGCAACGGCGGCTGGGCGGTCTATGCCGGCACCAGTGTCTCGGCACCCATCATCGCCTCGGTGTACGCCGCCGCCGGCACCCCCGTCGCCGGCTCGTACCCCAACGCCTATCCGTACGCGGCGGGCACCGGCATCAACGACGTCACCACCGGCAGCAACGGCAGTTGCTCCCCGTCGTACCTGTGCAACGGCGCCACCGGCTACGACGGCCCGACCGGTCTCGGCACCCCCGCCGGCCTGACCGCGTTCCGCAGCGGTCCGCACGGCGTGATCACCGGCACGGTGACCGACAGCGCCACGGGCAAGGCGGTCGCCGGCGCGACCGTCAGCGCGGGTGACAACTCCGCCCGTACGGATGCCTCCGGTGCGTACTCGCTGACCGTGCCCACCGGCACCTACGACGTCTCCGTCGCGGCGTTCGGCTACGCCGACGGCTCCGCCGGCGGTGTCGTGGTCGACGACGACGCCACGGTCACCAAGAACTTCACCCTCGCCCCGGTGCCCAGCCAGACGGTCGCCGGCAAGGTCACCGACGGCGCCGGCCACGGCTGGCCGCTGTACGCCAAGATCACCGCGGACGGCGTCCCCGGCGCGGTGTGGACCGATCCGGCCACCGGCGCGTACAGCCTGGACCTGCCTCAGGGGCACTCGTACACCCTGCACGTCGCGGCGGCCACCCCCGGCTACAAGGCCGTCAGCAAGACGGTCACCGTCGGCGACTCCGCGCAGACGGTGGGCATCTCGGTCCCCGTCGACTCCTGGACGGCGACCCCGCCCGGATACAAGGTCGACGTGACCGGCACCAACGAGCCGTTCGACGCCACCGACGCCCCGCCGGCCGGCTGGAAGGTGGAGAACGCCGAGGGCACCACGGGCGGCTGGGAGTTCGACGACCCGGGCAACGTCGGCAATCGCACCGGTGGTGAGGGCGCGTTCGCCGTCGTCGACAGCGACTACTTCGGCAGTGACGCCTCCCAGGACACGTCGCTGATCAGCCCGGTCTACGACTTCACCGGGAAGAACGACCCCGAGGTAACCTTCGTTACCGACTACAATCAAGGTGGTGTCGAGTCCGCTACCGTCGAGGCGACCGCCGACCGAGGCAAGACCTGGAAGACGGTGTGGTCTGCCGGGACGAGCCTCACGGCCCAGCGGATCGAGGTGTCGCTGTCCGATTTCGCGGACAAGTCCGAAGTACAGTTGCGCTTCCACTTCACTGGCAGCTTCGGCTGGTACTGGGAGGTCGACAACGTTTCCGTCGGCAACCGGCAGCTGACTGCCCTGCCCGGTGGTCTCGTCGTGGGCAACGTGACCGATGCCAACACCGGTGTCGGCATCGTCGGAGCCACCGTCACCAGCCAGGACAAGCCGTCCGAGAAGGCGACCACAGCCGCCACGCCCGACGACCCGAACCTGCCTGACGGTTTCTACTCGTTCTTCTCGACCGCCTTCGGCAGCCACCCCTTCACCGCCGCCAAGACCAAGTACTCCTCGCTGACCAAGAACGCCAAGACCGGGGCCGACAGCGCCGTCCAGGCCAACTTCAAGCTCAAGGCCGGCGAGGTCACGATCACTCCGGCCTCCGTCTCGGCCTCCGTCGCCTGGGGCGGCTCCGCGTCGCAGAAGCTGACCGTCAAGAACACCGGTGGCGCGGCCGCCACGGTCAACCTCGGCGAGGAGGCGGGCGGCTTCACCCAGCAGGACAAGGGCGCCGCCCTGCGAACCGTCAAGGGCGACTTCACCCCGCTGTCCAGCAAGGCCCACGCGCCGGCCGTCAAGGCCGCACCGGCCGCCGCAACCCCGTCCGACGACGCCTGGCAGACGGGTCCGGACCTCCCGACCGCCCTCATGGACAACGCCGTCGACACGCTGGACGGCAAGTTCTACTCGGCATTCGGCTTTGACGGTTCGACCGACGTCAGGGACCTGTACGTCCTCGACCCGGTCGAAGGCAGCTGGACGAAGCTGGCGAGCGCATCCGACACTCGTGAGGCCCCCGCGCACGGGATCATCGACGGCAAGCTCTACGCCGTCGGCGGCTGGGGCCCGAGGGGAACCCCGGACGCGAAGCTGGAGATCTACAACCCGCAGACGAACAGCTGGACCACTGGTGCGCCCGCGCCCAAGCCGTACGCCGGCTCCGGTACGGCCGTCCTCGACGGCAAGCTGTACATGATCGGCGGCTGCGGCGGCGACTTCTGCGGCACCACCGACGCCAGCGTCTACGACGCGAGCACCGGCAGCTGGTCGCAGATCGCCGACTACCCCGAGCGCATTTCGTGGGAGGCGTGCGGCGCCATCCACGGCCAGATCTACTGCGCCGGAGGTCTGGGTCCGGCCGACAACAACATCCTTCACACCTACGCCTACGACCCGGGCACCGACAGCTGGACGCAGCTCGCCGACATGCCGTCCGCCCAGTGGGGCTCGGCGAACGCCGCGGCGAACGGCCGTCTGATCCTGGTGGGCGGCGGCGCCGGGGATCACCTCATCACGAACCTGAGTCAGGCCTTCGACCCGGAGTCCGGCACCTGGAGCGCCCTCCCCAACGCCAACCTCGCCACCTACCGCGGCGGCGGCGCACCCGGCTTCTACAAGGTCGGTGGCGGCGCAGCCCCCGGTATACCGATCAGCAAGGTCGAGGTGCTGCCCGGCTACGACCAGGGCGGAGGCGACGTCGACTGGCTGAGCACGAGCGTCCAGCAGCTCACCCTGGAGCCCGGCGCCAGTGCGGTCGTCACCGTCTCCCTGGACGCCACGGCTGCCTCGGTCACCCAGCCCGGCGACCTGCGGGCCAAACTCAGCGTGGTGACCGACACGCCGTACTCCGTGCCGCGTATCCCGGTCACCCTGCACGTCGCCCCGCCCAAGACCTGGGGGAAGATCGCCGGTCTCGTCCTGGGCAACACGGCCACCGGCGGCACCGCGCCGCTGGCCGGGGCAACCGTCCAGATCGACAGCTGGGCCTCGTCCTACACGCTCACCACGTCCGCGGACGGCACGTACGGCCTCTGGCTCGACGTCCGCAACAACCCCCTCACCGTCATCGTCGCCAAGGACGGCTACCAGCCGACCGTTACGACGATCAAGGTGAAGAAGGGGGCGACGGTCACCGGCAACTTCACGCTGAAGCGCAAGTAGCCGGAGGAAGCGTCAGGAACCGCGCCGGCGGCACTGGGAACGGGCCGCCGGCGCACCCCGGACGCGAACCACGACAGGCGAGAGGGCCGCCCCCCCCGCGTGGGGACGCTGTTGGTTTATTCGGCCCCTTGCGTGACGTCGGTCCCCATGACCCGGTTGTGGTCATGGGGACCGACGTTGTTGTGTGGGGTGGGTGTCGATGTCGTTGCAGCCGAAGGGGCGGGGGGAGATTCCGGCGGAGACGGTGCGGGTGGCCCGGGCCGCGTTCCCGAAGGGGAGCCTGGCGATCCGGGTCCGGGACGAGCTGGGGCCGATGTTCCGCGACGAGGACTTCGCGGATCTGTTCGCCTCACGAGGCCGGCCCGCCTGGTCACCGGCCGGGCTGGCGCTGGTGTCGGTGCTCCAGTTCGTGGAAGGGCTGACCGACCGCCAGGCCGCGGAGGCGGTGCGGGCACGGATCGACTTCAAGTACGCGCTCGGGCTCCAGCTCGACGATCCTGGCTTCGACTTCTCGGTGTTGTCGGAGTTCAGGGACCGGTTGGCCAGGGCCGATGGCGGGCGGCGGGTCATGGACGGTGTGCTGGTTGCAGCCCGGGAGAAGGGGTTGCTCAAGACCGCGGGGCGGGCCCGCACCGACTCCTCGCACGTGTTGTCGTCGGCGCGTGAGCTGTGCTGGCTGGAGCAGGTTGTTGAGACGCTGCGTGCCGCGCTGAACGCGCTCGCGCAGGCCGCTCCGGAGTGGCTGTCCGAGATCGCGGAGTCGGACTGGTTCCGCCACTACGCCACCAGGGCCGAGGACTCCCGGTTCCCCAAATCCCGTGCGAAGCGGGACGAGGTGGGGCTGCGGATCGGCCGGGACGGGACACGCCTGCTGGAAGCCGTCTTCGGCGCCAGCGCCCCCGCGGCACTCCGTTCGCTGGACGAGGTGGAGGTCCTGCGTCAGGTCTGGGTCCAGCACTTCCACCGGGTGGACGGCGAGGTGACGCGGCGGGGCCCAAAAGACCGGCCGCCGGGCGCGACGCGCCTGGTCAGCCCCTATGACCCGGAGGCCCGTGTCGGCGTCAAACGAGACACCATGTGGGACGGATACAAAGTCCACCTCACCGAGACCTGCGGCGAGACGGACGTTCCGAACCTGGTCACCAACGTGGCCACCACGGTGGCGACCGTCGCGGACAACGCGATGAACGAGGAGATCCACACCTCCCTCGCCGCCCGCGACTGCCTGCCCGCCGAGCACTGGGTGGATGCCGGATATCCGACCGCCACCCATGTCCTTGCCGCCCGCGACCGACATGGTGTCGAACTGCACGGGCCACTGGTCGCAAACACTTCGGCCCAGGCCAAGGGCGCTTTCGGGCTGGACGCGTTCACCGTCGACTGGGAACACCGGCAGGTGACCTGCCCAGGCGGTGCCACCGCCACGGACTGGTATCCCCGCAACGATTCCAAGGGCCTGCCCGTCATCCGCGTCAGGTTCCCCGCCAGCCGCTGCGGCCCCTGCCCCCACCTGCGCTCATGCGTCAGCTCGGCCACCGGCCGCCGCCGAGAACTCATGCTGCGGCAACAGCAGGCGCAGCACGACGCCATCCGGCACATCCGCGCTGAACAGCAGACCGATGCATGGAAGGAGCGCTACAAGATCCGGGCCGGCGTCGAAGGCACCATCTCTCAAGCCGTCGGACGCTGCGGACTGCGCAGATCCCGCTACCGGGGCCTGACAAAGACCAGCCTCCAACACCAGCTCACCGGCGCCGCGATCAACCTCGCCCGCATCGACGCGCACCTCACCGGCGCACCCCGAGCCCGCACCCGCACCAGCCACTTCGCAGCACTGTGCCCCGTCGAGCTGACGCTCGACGGGGCACAAGCAGGGGCCGAATAAACCAACAGCGTCCCCCGATGGGGCCGGCCCTCTGTCGATGGTGAAGATTCGGGCTCCGCGAGTCGGTCAATGCGTCGGCCCGGCATCCACTGGCACACCCACGCCTTCGCCTTCGGAACTCGGTTGCCACCACCCACGGTTGGCGGCGAGCACCCCGGCCTGGAACCTGCTCACAGCTCCAAGCTGGCCAAGCAGAGCTTGGACACGGCGCTGCACGGTTCGGTACCCGAGGTCCAGCTGGCGCGCGATAGCTTCGTCGGAAAAACCCGCTGCCAACAAGGAGATGATGCGTCTCTCCTCGTCACTCATGAGGTCGTCCGTTCTCTCGCCCCAAGACAAGTACGGCTGGCCCTCGTTCCACAGCGACTCGAAGAGGGCGCTCAGCGCGTCGAGCAGCGCGGAGGGATGGACGAGAATGCACGCGTCCATCACCTTTGGGTTCGTCTGGAGCGGGATGAGTGCGGCTTGATCGTCAGCGATGACCATTTTCATCGGCACCGTCGGGAGGATTCTGACCTCCTCGCCCGCAGCTACGTCGAACTCCATCCGCCTGGCTGCTTCAGGCAGGGCAAGCGTGTCGCGCGCGCGGATGAAGCGGCTACGCAGGCCACGCTGAGTGACAGCGGCGACGGAGTCGACGAGTTCCCCGTCGCTGGACCGCGCGTACGGAGGCGCGTCGATACCTCGAATTTCCCGCTGGGCACGGGCGAAAAGCTGCTGCCCGAAGCGTGCGACGTTCTCACAGCCGGTGACGACCTGGATCAGTTCGGCGGATTCGCGACTGCGGCGGGCTTCGCGGTGACGTGCGGTCAGCTGCTCGGTCATCGCCCGCACCCGGCGAATATCGCGTTCGCGGGCGAGTAAAAGGGCCTCCATGGCATGGTCGGGTGACAGTGCAGTGAAAGAGGCAGACGGGCCCGGCACACGCGATATGAGACCGCCATCTTCGAGCTTCGCCAGAGCAACGAGGACCTCGTCGGACCCGCGGTCAGTACGTCGACACAGTTCCCGCAAGGAGAGAGGCGGGTTGTCTACCAATATGAGGTAAAGCGCCTCGGCAAGCTGGTCCAGTCCGAGAACCTCTAGCATGGCCACCTCCACGGACAACCTAATATCCCAACAGACGCGAGGATACCGAGCAGGGCAGTACGGCACGATCGGCGGGGCTGTTTACACGCTCGCGTGTGACACCACAGGAGAAAAGTATGTGAGTGTCAGACCCGGTGAAACCGTGACGCTTAAATTCAATTTCACTCATCGATTCGGTGTGCTGAAGCATGTTGCCAACCCCCTTGGCGGATCAGGTCCGGTGACAGCTCGCCATCGACTGTCGCATGTCAAGCAGCGGCATTTCAGGGCCTGTCGCCCGCCACCGAACGGATGACGCGGAATATCCCGCCGCTCGGCAGGTCCGAATAACGGGGATGCGCGAGAACCAACAGGTTCGAAACAATCATCCGCGCCGACGAGAGGAAGTCACTGAAGTTGAGCACAGAGGGCGAACCAGAAACGGCAGTGCGATGGCCATGTCCCGCGTGGGCAACCTGCGCCGCGCGTTTACGGCGCCTGGCGAGCTACTCCGGGATCACAGAGTCTCATCAGGCGTGTCCTGCGTGCCCCGCCCTGCGGCCGCACCCTCGACGGCCGGATCAGCGGCTCCGCAAGCTCCCACAGTCCGTCCGGAACATTTCAACTCCACGTACCCCGCCCCCATGAACAGCCCAACGACCGCCTCACCACGTAGGGGCCGGTCTTATGAGGCCAGACAGTGCGAACCGCTCGGCTGGGGATGCCCCAGCCGAGCGCTACTCCGAACGGATGACCAGGTGTTTAACCGGCTACGCGCGCTGCAACGATCGATGCGCGGATACGGTCTCACGCAGTGAGCAGTTCCGGCTGCTTGCCCGTCAGTGGCCGGCGGTGACCGGCAGGTCCGGCTGATCCCCCGGCAGATCCCGCTGCACGCCGGGGTCGCCGGCGTCGGCGGTGTAGTCCTTCACGGCCGTCTCGTCCAGGCCCTC
>NZ_JARAWX010000059.1:0-12145 GCF_033793585.1 Streptomyces sp. MI02-7b
CGGTACCTCGCCCGAACCGTCTTCAAGATCCTCCGGGCCAGCTTCTCCCAGCCCAACACCACTTGAAATCCATAGGGGCATCGCACTGGACCTGCCTCATGCGCTGGTTGAGTGGGTGACGATGCTGATCGTCACCCGGGAGGGTGACCGCCGCTGCAAGCTCCCGCCCTCGCAGCGCGCCCTGGTCGCACTGGTGTACCTGCGCAAGCACGACACCCTCGCGCAGATCGCGGCTGGCTTCCGCATCAGCGTGGGCACCGCCCACGCCTACGTGCACGCGGTCATCGACATCCTGGCCCACCGTGTACCGGGCCTGACCCGCGCCCTGCGCGAGGCGGACGCGGAGTACGTGCTGGTCGACGGCACCCTCGCCGAATGCGACCGCGTCGGCGACGGCCGCGCCGACTACTCCGGCAAGCACCGCCGCCACGGCGTGAACCTGCAGGTCATCACCGACCCGCAGGGCAAGATCGTGTGGATCTCCCGCGCTCTTCCGGGCCGTACTCACGACCTGACGCGGCCCGCATCCATCGCATCGTTGCCACCTGCGTCCGCCTCGGCATCCCCGCGCTGGCCGACCTGGCCCACCTCGGCGCCGGCGGCACTTTCGCCACGGCAACCAGACGCCCACCCCGCAAGGAGCTCACCGCCCGGCAAAGATCGCTGAACCGGGCGCACACCCGGCTGCGTTATCCCGTCGAACGCGGCATGGCCACCCTCATGCGCTGGCGCATCTTCCGTCACGCCCGCTGCAGCCCCAACCGCCTGTCGTCAGCAGCCAAAGCCGTACTCACCCTGGAGAAGCAACGCTGAAAAGGCTCGTTAAACGTCTCGGCCGGGGTCCTCCAGCCAAGTGTCTTGCGGGGCCCGGTGTTCAGCGCGTGAGCTACGGCTTCGTTTGTCTTGTGCGGCACCCGCAGCTGGGTGACGGTCCGGCCGTCTGCGGTCATCGCCGCCGGCAGACGGGCTGCCGGAACCTCGCCGCTGCGTGTTCCCCGGACGCTCTTGCCGTCCACGGCGAACATGGTGGTGCCGGACGGATCGGCACCGGTCAGGTCGGCGGATACGGCTACCGACAGCACACTCACCAACGGGTGACGCCGGCCACGGCGACGGCGCGGTCAGCCAGGCCCGCCAGGCGCCCCGCCGGCGTCCCGGCGGACACGTACTCGCGCAGCGGCGACTTGACCAGACAATTACACAGCGGTAGACCGTGGCGATCCCGACGCCGACACCTGCCGCCACCTGGGCGTAGGTGTGTCCGCAGCGCCAATGTGCCAGCGCCAGGAGAGCCTGCCGGTCCGAGGTAAGCCGCCGCCAGCGGGTGCCGCGCTCGCGACGCCGGGCGCTGAGCAGACCGGACAGGTGCCGAAGGGTCGAGCTGGACAGATCGACCCCCGATGGGTAGACAAGCTCATGAAGCTCCAGGCAGACAGGTTGATCTCGGTCGACAACCATCTACCAGGAGCTTCACCTCTTCCTGCAAGCAGCCCACCACCAACTCACCCAGCCGTAAGCCAGGTTGGAAAGGGCTCACTCTCGTACATGGAGCCACTCACGTGACAGCTACCCGCGCCTTCGGCACACGGCCCGTGATCGCCATCGCCGGTCTGGGTATTGAGACGTCTACCTTCTCCCCGGCTCGAACTGAGGCTCAGGCTTTCCGTCCTTCTCGCGGAAGGGAAGTTCTCGACCGGTACCCGTTCCTCGCACCTGGCGAGCCCCTGCGCGAGGCCGCCGACTGGCACGGCGCACTGGTCGGCAAGTCGCTTCCCGGCGGCACGGTCACGGCCAGCGCCTGGCGCGATCTCACTGACGAGTTGATTCAACGCCTCGCCGCGCTGCCACCGGTAGACGGCCTCTGGTACGACGTGCACGGTGCCATGAGTGTCGAGGGAGTCGACGACGCGGAGGCTGTGCTTCTCGCCAGGATCCGCGAGACTGTGGGCTCGAACGTGATCGTCTCCGCCTCCATGGACCTGCACGGCAACGTCTCACGCGAACTCATCCACCGCAGTGACCTCCTTACCTGCTACCGCATGGCTCCGCACGAGGACCATATGGAGACCAAAGAGCGCGCCGCTCGCAACCTGGTCGAGCTCATCGTTTCCGGCGCGCCGCGTCCGGTCAAGGCGTGGGTACCGGTTCCGATCCTGCTGGCCGGCGAGCAAACCTCCACCCGCATCGAGCCCGCCAAGGGCCTGTACGCAGCGGTCGAGGAGGTCGAGGCCATGGACGGTGTGACGGACGCTTCGATCTGGGTCGGCTATGCCTGGGCGGACGAGCCGCGGAGCCGGGCGGCAGTGGTCGTGACAGGGCAACATCAACAAGTCGTCGTCGCCGGAGCGGAAATGTTGGCCCGCAGGTTCTGGGTGGCCAGGAAGGACTTCGCCTTCGTGGCGCCGACGGGCACTCTCGACGAGCTCCTCGATGAGGCGCTTTCCGTGGACTCACGTCCCTACTTCATCAGTGACACTGGGGACAACCCCACGGCGGGCGGCGCGGGCGACGTCACCTGGGGGCTCGCCCGGCTCTTGGCTCGCCCCGAATTCGCCTCACCCGACGGTCCCGTCGTCCTCTACGCGTCCTTGCCCGGCCCTGCTGCCGTCGAGATCGCGGTGGCGGCCGGCATCGGGGCTACGGTCACGGTGGAGGTGGGCGCTGAGGTCGACGACCGTTACGCCGGCCCGGTCACCCTGACCAGGCAGGTGCACGCTGTCCGCCACGGTGACCGCGATGCGGCGACGGAGGTGGTGGTACGCGTCGGCAGCGTCTACGTGATCGTCACCAAGCTGCGCAAGGCTTACCACCACGAACACGACTTCACTGAGCTGAGCCTGAATCCGCGTGACGCCGACGTGGTCATCATCAAGATCGGCTATCTGGAGCCCGAGCTCTACAACATGGCGGCGGGCTGGAAGATGGCGTTGACTCCCGGAGGCGTCAACCAGGATCTGGTGAGCCTCGGCCACCGGCGCATCCGTCGTCCGATGTTCCCATTCGATCAAGACATGACCGACCCGAACCTCACGGCGCGGATCGTGCCGTCCTCGGTTGACTCCCCCTCCTCGTGAACGAAAAAGCTTCCACGGCTCACGCCGTGACGTTTGCTGCTTCGTTGCCGGCTGCTCATCCGGGAGGTCTCCCATCGAAGTCCTACACCGGCTCCCCAGACCGACACCGCCAGTCGCGGCCGGAAGGTTCTTCGCCGCCGGCCGTCGCGGTCGTGGACCATGCCGCAGTCGCACGTCAGAGAGGAACCGGCGGTCGACCGCGATCCCCTCGCGGCCCTACCGTACGCGGCCTTCCAGCAGGCTGCGAAAGTCCGATCAGCTGCCTACGGCCGCTGTTGAACCGCCGTGACGTCCGGACCTCGCTACCTGATCGTTTCAGAATGACGTGCGGAGTCGTCGGAGGCAGATGATGCTGCAGGCGAACCAAGAGGCTCTGGTGGAGGTCGGCGCTGCGTTCGTAGCGGATCCGCAGTCGTTTGAACTGGTGAAGCCAGGCGAAGGTGCGCTCGACGGCCCAGCGGGTCTTGCCCAGGCCGGAGCCGTGGGCGACGCCGCGCCGCGCGCTGAGCGGCTTGATGCCGGGCTGCCACAGCAGCCGGCGGTACATGTCGTAGTCGTAGCCCCGGTCGGCGAACAGTCGCTTGGGCTTGCTCCGCGGACGTCCCCGCAGACCCCGTGTTCGCGGGATCGGGTCGAGCAGCGGCATCAGCTGCGTGACGTCATGCCCGTTCCCGCCGGTCAGGGACACGGCCAGCGCGGTGCCGCGGCGGTCGACGATCAAGTGGTGCTTGGAGCCGGGGCGGGCCCGGTCGACCGGCGAAGGCCCGACGAGAGCCCCCTTGAGGGCTCTGACATGGGAGCCGTCAATCGCGCAGTCGTCCCTCTCGAGCAAGCCGGTCTTGCCTAGTTCGGCAAGGAGCTCCGCGTGCAGTCGGGGCCAGACACCGGCTTCGGTCCAGTCCCGCAGTCGGCGCCAGGCGGTCATCCCCGAGCAACTCACCACGCCGGCGGACACGTCCCACCAGGCCCCCCCTTGCGTAACACGTAGACGATGCCCGCCAGTGCAATACGGTCAGGCACCCGAAGCCCATCCTGGGGTGCCGGTGCCTTCGCTGGGGTTGCGGCGGCAGCGAGGCTACGCGACACCGTCCTGCCGACCGAACTCACCGCATAGCCTCGAAGAAAAGATCACCGAGTGGCCGTCAATACACCACTCCAACGGACGTGACCGTCTTCGGGCGACTTCGTGCCCGCGCTGGAGCAGTTCTTGCACGCCCCGGGGCCCGGGGGTGTGATCCGCCGGGCCCCTTGCGGGTGCGTTGGGTTACTTGAAGGAGTTCAGATACTCCTCAGTGGGCGAGCCGACGCCGGTGGCGTTGTCGTAGCCCTTGACTGCATTGAGGCTGGTGTCCTCGCCGAAGGCGACCAGGCGGGCTCGCAGGGATCCATCGATCACACCGGCGTCGAAGACTGCGTTGAGTACAGGCCGGTTGTGCGTGGAGGCCTGGTCGATGACATCGTGGAAGGCCTTGCTGCCGGCGCGGCGGTACAGCGCAGGGTTGGCGAAGCCGATCGGACGGCCGTGCCTGGCCTGGATGGCGTCGGCCTGGATGGCGGAGAACTCCGGTGCGGAGACGCTGGTGCCGCCGTAGCCGCCCTCACTGTAGGGGGCGCCGTCGGAGATGCCGACCAGGACCGAGGTGTACAGATCGCCGTTGACCGCCACGTCCGGGGTGACGCGGCGAGCGGAGGTTGTCTTGGCTCCCGTCATCAGCCGGTTGGACAGCGACTTGGGGACGACTCCGTGCTGGTACCACGGCTGGGCGAAGTCCTCGCTGGTCCCGCCGCCGCCACCGAAGTAGAAGGAGCCCGGGAGTGGAGACCAGTTGGTGCCGTCTTGGGTGAGTACCGAACGCAGAGTGCCCATGTCGGTCTCGAAGCCGTAGCTGCCGGTCTTGTCGGCGGTCCCGAGGGCGGTGCCGCCGACTGCGGTGACCCACGGGTCGGAGTCGGGCCAGTTCGCCTGTGCTCGAGTGGTCGAGGGGTCGCAGTTGACCCCGGTGGCAGCAGCGGCCGGGGAGGAGTCGCCGCAATCGCCTGCGGAGAAGTTGAAGCCGATGCCTTGGATTGCGCCCAGCTCGAAGACCTGCTCGTAGGCTGCGATTTCGGCCGGGTCGATGTCTCCGGAGGAGGAGTGCATGATCTCGCCCCAGGAGTTGGACACGACGTCGGCCAGGTGCTTGTCCACGATGGTCGACAGCGCGTTCAGGAGATCCTGGTCGGTGCAGGAGTCGGCGCCGACGTACACAACATTCGCGTCCGGGGCGAGCCCGTGCACCATCTCCACGTCCAGAGCCTCTTCTCCGGCCCAGCCCTCGGGGCCGCCGCAGAGGTCCTCGCTGTTCCACTGCGAGGAGTTGTAGATCTCGGTGTACTGGCCGGGCTTGAACGGCTTGTCACCGTGAAGGGTGGAGTACTGGTTGGCGTCGGCCCGCATGGTGGAGGAGGCGTAGGCGTCGACGACGGCCACGGTGGCGCCCTTGCCGGTCAGACCGGAGGCGGTCACCCCGTATGCCTTGCGCAGCTGCGAGGGCGTGAAGGAGCACTCGTCGTAGGTGGTGTGCTTGGTATAGCCCGCGGGGCCACCGTTGACCTTCTTCTGGCCCCAGTAGTCAGAGCAGGTGGCCTCCGTGGCGATACCGCGACCAGGCTTGCTGCCAGCCCCGGCCGCGGAGCTGCGGACGCGTACAGAGTTCGGCTTGACCCTCGGGGTGACGGTGGTGAGGCCCGTGACCCCGAGCACAGCGGAGGAGACCGAACTCGGGACCGTCACATTGGCGGCAGGGGCGTGCCGCAAACCACCGCCGACGGTGTACTGGTGGATGCCGGTGCCGAAGGCCTTGCTATGCGCGGACGCGGTGCCGGTGGCCTCGATGTAGTGACTGGTGGTCGACGTGATCTTCAGCCCAGAACCAATGAGCCAGCTGCGTACAGCAGCGATCTGCTGATCGGTGGCTGCGAAACGCTGCTGTACCTCGGCCGCGGTCAGGAACTTGCCGTACTGTGCGCTGCCCTCGGTGGAGACGGCCTGCGCGTACGCGGCCAAGCCCGTCGGGTCCTGGCCGGCCAGATAGACCCGGACTGTGAGCTCGGTGGAACCGGGAAGGGCGCCGCGGTCGGCCGTGGTTTTGGCCCACCCCGGGTGCGAGCCGACCAATGTACGGCTGGTGTGCTCGGACGCTGCCTCGGAGGGTGCTGCGGAGACAAGCGCTCCGACAGCAAGCGCCAGGGATGCGATGGCGGCGCCGGCTATGCGGCCGCGGCGTATACGAAAGGGGTTGCTGGTGATGACGGTCTCCAAGACATGGTCAGAAAGAGTTACGGGGTACTACTCGCCGTGGAGGATATTCAGACGAAAGTTCGGCGCTTCGCGCAGGGGTGATATTTTTACCTCTTCTTGAAGTCCTCACCCCACGCGCATCACATGGGTGCTGGCCCCGCATGACGGGCCATCACCGCCTCCGCTGGCGTGTGCCTTACCGAATGATCCGTGGTCTCCGAGTAGCCCGCGTTGCAGCAGGGGTCGGAAAAGTACACCCGTGTTCAGCGGAGTCACCCACAACGGCTCCCCCCAGCCCGTACCCCGAGCTACGAGATCGTGCGAAGGCGCGCCGGATGGCGGCCGCCGCGCCCGAAGCGGAAGTCAACCGATCCATAGTCGAGTTACCGGCCGAGACCGACGAGTTCGGCCGGCGTCGTGGTTCCCAACGGCCACCGAAGGCGGGGACCGTGGGACCGACGAGCGGTTCTCCCCGAAGATTCTTCCGCCGTGGTGCCCCGAGTCCCCGAGGGTCTTTGAAGCGCTGCCGCTGCTCTACTTGCACGGCCTGTCTTCTGGAGACGGGGCGCAGGCGAGGACCCAGGCCACGGTCTACCACCCCCTTCCTGGCTCAGCGCCTGCGGGAGTGGTCGCTCTTCCGCGTCGCGCTCAAGCTGTCCTGACAGCCGGAGAACCTGCTCGTGTCATCCAAAGTGACCGAGGGCCGTCCAAAGTCTGGAAACCGCTCGGCGCGGGGCCTCTGGGCGTCCCGAGCCGTATCCCCACCTGCCGGCGACAATGCACGGAGGGCCAGATTGAATTTGCGTGCCCTAATGCCTATTCAGATAGAAGCTGCGTGCCGACTGTCCACGGAAATGGCTGGACTGGAGTTTTTGGGTGTTACGTTCGCTGTGCTGCCTCCCAGGGACAGCACTGCGACGCCTGTCCGTGGGCGAGTCGTATCCTGCGCTCGCGCAAGGCGCAGCAGGGGGCCCACAAGGGAACCCCCGTCGAGTAGCCGAGGGGTGGAGTGGAGATTCCCCTCGGCTCCTCGAAAGGCCGTGGACGGTGAGCCGCGAGCGTTACTACTGAACTTGATTGAGTGATGTCGGTGCCGTTCGCCTGACGACTGGAGGTCGGCACCAGTAGCCCTGGGGTGTGAGGTCCGCACAGGGCGGCGGCCTGACCGACGCCGAGAAAGCTACGCGGGAGCGGTTACAGCTCCTTCGGAGGTTGCCGCTGCCCTACGACCAGTGTGCGGTCGGTCGAGAGGTGGCGCCCGGCCTGGCGCGAGACCGGCGAGGCTGGGCTGCAGTCGGAGTCTCCGGGAAGATCTCGACTCAATGAAGCCCAGATTGCCAGGCTGGAGGGTGCGTTGGAGCGCGGTCCGTTGGCTCACGGGTGGTCGGACCAGAGGTGGACGCTGGCACGGATCACGCAGCAGGACCTTGCGGTGGTATCGATCAGCTCAACCGGATCACCCACGGCTGGGCCAACTACTTCAGGCATGCCGTCGCAAAGCGCACCTCCAGGTCCGGGTCCACCACGCCGGTCGACCGCCGGATCAGCAGCAGATCGTTCTCGGAGAACGCTGTCCGCACGGAGTCGTTTTCCACCCGGTCCGTCCGGTGCCATCGTCACCCGCCTGCCGTCAGTCGCCGACAGGCCATGCCCAACGGACCGCGCTTCGTCCACCACCCCTGTACCCAGGCACGCCAGCGCACCGACACCGCAGCGGCACCTGACCGACACGTTCAAACTCTCCACGGACCCACTGTTCGTGGAGAAGTGAACCGCCCCGGGTTCGGTGGAGATCTCAGATTGTGGTTGTGACCTGGGGTTTCGTGAGTTCGGTGTAGTAGTTGGCTTCGTACTCGACCGGTGGGACGTGGCCTATCTCACCGTGGAGCCGTCGGTGGTTGTACCAGTCGACCCACTCGGCGGTGGCCAGCTCGACCTGGGAGAGCGTCCTCCAGGGCCGTCGAGGCTTGATCAGCTCGGTTTTGTAGAGGCAATGCCGCGGAGTTAACACGTCCTGTACCACGTCAAGTTGATCACGTTCTAGCCGTGAATACTCTCGAGGAACGGGTCCTCTGCTACAGAGGTGAAGCCGACCAAGGTCTTCGTCGCTGAGCGGGGGTCCCGTTGTCCGACCAGTCTGCCACCACGACCGTGACGCAATCCATCACCGTCGCCTCGGGTATCTTCGCGCCCGGCCACCTGGGGGAACTCACGCAGTTCCTACCCTTCGAACTGGTCGACGACGTGCTGGAACGCACCAGGACGGTGCAGCGCAGGCTGCGTCTCGTCCCCTCGCGCGTCGGGGTCTACTTCGTGCTGGCGATGTGCCTCTTCCCAGAGTCCGGATACCTGCGTGTCTGGAGCCACCTGATCGCCGGGGTGCGGGTCCTGGTAGCGAGGATCCCCTCGGAAAAGGCATTGCGCGAGGTGCGCCGCCGCCTGGGGCCAGCTCCATTCCAGGAGCTGTTCGAGACGGTGGCCGGACCACTCGCCCGCCCATCGACACCTGGCGTGAGCTACCGACAGTGGCGCACGGTCGCCTTCGACGGGTGCAGCTCGCTGCAGGCGCCCGACACCCTCAGCATCCGTGAGCTGCTGGGAAAGACTCGTCGTCACCGAGGGGTCGAGGGCTACCCGCACGTCCGGTTGATGGCTCTGTGCGAGACCGGCACCATGCCGGGTTGGTGGGACTGAGGGATGAACGCCTCCACCGGCGCCTTCCCGGACGCGGCTAGGATCTCGGGCTTCCGGTCAGCAACGTAGCGTCGGACCATCTGGTAGGAGATGTCCTCAGCACCGTTCTCCTCGACGAGCCGGTGGAAGATCCGCGTGACCGTGTGCCGCTGCTTGCGAGGCGCGTCCAGGTCCGCTCGCAGTATCGGGTCGATCACGGACTTGTACGGCTCGAGCGCGGTCGCACGCGGCGGGAGCTGCTTGCGGGGTTCCGGCCAGGCGGAGTTCACCGCCTTCCGCACCGTCCGGTACGTCACCCCGTATTTGCGCTCCAGGGCTCGCATCGACGTACCAGCACGGTGGTCACGCCGGATCGCCGCGTACAGCTCGACCTTCGACATCTGCGGCATGACCAGCACCTTTCACCAGGAGCATCCCGATGCTGCCCTGGCAAGAACCGCAGTGCTGTCAAAACTCGTGAACATCACCCGACCGTGGATCGGGGTGCCTCCCAAACTCGTGAACAACTGCTGTCGCTACTCGGGCTCTGGTCCACTTCTTGTGGTTGCGTACGCAGGGTGACTGTTGATCTTCATGTGATGTGTGTTGAGTTCGCCCGAAAATCGCCCGGCTGGAATGCGGTGTGGTCGACAGTCCTTCTCCGTGAACGAAGTGCCGCCGCGGCTGGATGAATTGCTGTTCTCCTCGATCGACGGTGTGTCCGTGGAGTCGGTCGAGGTGACTGACACGGTCGTACGGATCGAGGCCCGTACGACTTCCAGTCGGGCGGCCTGCCCGGGTTGCGGATGCTCGTCAGGCCGAATACACGGCTCCTACCTGCGGTTTCCCCGTGATCTACCAGCAGTGGGCAGGTTCGTCGTGGTGTCGTTACGGGTGCGTCGGTTCGTCTGCACGCAGGACTCCTGTCCGCGCAAGACCTTCGCCGAGCAGGTGTCCGGCCTGACGCGTCGGTTTGGCCGGCGGACCGAGCGGCTGAGGTCGACTCTGGTCTCGGTCGGTCTCGCGCTCGCGGGCCGGGCTGGTGCCCGGATGATGGATACCTTCGGGGCCCCGGTCAGTCGCAACACCCTGTTGAGGCTTGTCGCCTCGCTCCCGGACCCGCCCACCGCCGCGCCTCGCGTGGTCGGCGTGGACGAATACGCCCAGCGCAGGGGTGGGATCTACGGAACTGTGCTCGTCGACGTCGAGACACGTCGTCCGATCGACCTGCTGCCCGACCGGGACGCGGACACGCTCGCCGCCTGGCTCGCCGAGCGCCCTGGTATCGAGATCATCTGCCGCGACCGCGCCCCCTTCTTCGCCGAAGGCGCCACCCGCGGTGCCCCTCAGGCTCTCCAGGTCGCTGACCGGTGGCACCTCTGGCACAACCTTGGCGAGGCCGCGGAGAAGTGCGTCTACCGGCATCGCGGCTGCCTGCGCCCCGCCCCGGCACCGCCGGACGAACCACCAAAGGAAACGGATCCGACCACGTCATCGCCTTGGCCGACAGGGCACCGGTTCGCCGAACGCACCCGCGCCAAGCACGCCACCATCCACGCGCTTCTGGAAGCCGGACACAGCAAGCGGTCCGTCGCCCGGCAGCTCGGCATGAGCCTCAACACCGTCATGCGTTTCTCCCGAGCCACTACCCCAGAGGAGTTGTTCACCGGCCAGTGGCAAAGCCGTGCCACCCCGCTTGACGCCTACAAGCCCTACCTCGACCAGCGCTGGCAGGAGGGCTGCACCAACGCGTGGAAACTGTAGGAGGAGCTCTGCGAGCAGGGCTATCCACGCGGCTACAACAGCGTCCGCGACTACGTCAGCCGGGTACTGCGCGGCAAGCCCCAGCCGGTTGGGCCTCAGCCCGACGCCCTGACAGAAAATGACCGGCTCCAGCTCAAGGCCGCGCTGGCGAACTGCCCTGAGCTGACAACCCTCGTCGAGCACGTGCGCTCTTTCGCCCACATGGTCACCCACCTGCAAGGCGACTATCTCCCGCAGTGGATCGAATCGGCCAGAGCCACAACCGACCTGATCAGTCTCAGCCGGTTCGCCCACCACCTTGAACGCGACCTCGACGCCGTCACCGCCGGCCTCACACAACCCTGGAACTCGGGTGTCGTGGAGGGACACGTCAACCGCATCAAGATGCTCAAGCGCCAGATGTTCGGCCGCGCAGGGTTCGAACTCCTTCGCAAACGAGTCATATTGGCGTGACCAGGCGTCAGTACATCATATGAAGCAAACAAAAGCCGCAGATCCACTACAAGGCCACGAAGTGCGAGTCGGCGCGTCACTGCTCATCGAGGGATGCCTGCCGGGCAAGGAAGTCCTCGAACGCCGCCCTCTGCTTCGGATCCATGAAGCCTTGGCGGACATTGCAGGCCTTCTCCTGGAGCCAGTGAGCCTCATGGGGGTCCAGTAGCTCGGCGACCACCACGCCTTTGCGAGCAACCGCCGTACGCCCTCCTACGCGACGACGAAAGAGCGTGAACGCGCCGAATTCCTTTGGATGGGCCAGTTCCGGCTCCTCTGCCACAGCCTGGTTCTCGTCTCCAGTTCCACTCGCCGGGTACGCGGCGGGGGCCCAGTGCTCCCAGAGCGCCAGCGTGGCCGCGGGCACCAGCACCGCGCGTTCCGACTCTTCACGCCCCTCCCACATGAACGTGACAGAGACGGGCTCGCCGACCGCCTCGGCCAACCCGAGCACCCTCTCCATCTCATCGTTGATCGGGTAACCCGCCACTACATCAATCTGTATGCCCATGGCGCCTGAGGCTACTGGCCACTTCTGACATGCCAAGCCCACAGCTCCTGCGGCTCGTCGACCACGGCCCACCACGTGTACCGTCCGAAACCGGTAATTTCACCGACTGAGCGCCTGCCCGAAGACCGCGACGGAGAGTAACCGCTCCACACAATTTGGGCCAGAGCCTGAGAACGGACGGCAGATGTTCACCAGTCCGGGAGGCACCGCCGTCCGGCCCTGTTCGATCGGTACTGGCACCCTGTCAGTCCGCTAGATGATCGATTCCAAGGGTTAGTGGTCGTAGGCGGTCAGGGAGCGCAGGGTGGGCTGGCCGGTGTGGTGGTTGTGCCAGATCGCGGCGGTCAGGGC